>JBKCVY010000030.1:0-6353 GCA_046317475.1 Cyanobacteriota bacterium
CTGTTGGGGTTGCGCTGGGTGGCGCGGGCAAGCCAGCGCCAGAAGCCGGAGGAGGGCTCCAGTGGGGTGACACCCGCCGTCTTCAACCTCGGCAATGGCAAGGGCTATTCCGTGCGCCAAGTGATCCAGACCGCTGAGGCGGTGACGGGCCGGTTGGTGCCGACCCGTGTGGCGCCTCGCCGTCCGGGAGATCCGCCGGTGCTGCTGGCTTCCGCCGACAGGGCCCGACAGGAGCTGGGTTGGCGGCCCCGCCATCCAGAGTTGGAGGTGATCCTGGCCCATGCGTGGGCCTGGCACCAAAGGCTCCATGGCGAGTTGGCATAGCATCCCAAAAATTTTTCCTGCATGTGCGGCCTGATCGGGGAATTTCGTTGGAGCCAACCCGCCGCTCCCCAGCCCCTCGAAACCCTCCGACACCGCGGTCCGGATGCCCAGGGCAGCTGGCGGAGTCCTGACGGCCACTGTTGGCTGGGTCACACCCGCCTGGCCATCCTCGATCTCACGGCGGCAGGGGCGCAGCCGATCACCAGCCACTGTGGACGCCTCACGCTGGTGTTCAACGGGGAGATCTACAACCACCTGCGGGTGCGCGCGGGGCTGCGCTTTCAGGCTTGGCGCGGGCACAGCGACAGTGAAACCCTGGTGGAGGGCCTGGCCGAGCGGGGCGAGGCGATCCTGGAGGAGCTGTGCGGCATGTTTGCCTTCGCCGCCTACGACTCGGACACCCAGCGGCTGATCCTCGCCCGAGATCGGCTGGGCATCAAGCCCTTGTATGTGCAATGGATGGAGGGGGGGGTGCGGTTCGCCTCCGAGCGCCGGGCCCTCGACCCCTCCTGTCCGCTGACGGCAGACCAGGTGAGCCAGGTGTTGGCCTGGGGCCATCTGGAAACCCCCACGACGCTCCCGCCCCCAGTTCCTGGAGGCGTTGGCGGCGCTCCGCCCAGCCCCATGCGGAGCCTGCCCGCCGGCCTGGTGGTGCGGCTCCACCCCCGCAGCTCACCCGAGCCTTGGTCGTACTGGCCTTCCCAATCCCCAGCCGACTGGAGCCGTCTGGCCATCCGCTCCGTCCGACAGGCCCGTTCCCGGGTGCGCGCCTTGCTGGAGGAGGTGGTGGAGGAGCATCTCCTGGCGGATGTGCCCGTGGCCTGTTTTCTCTCGTCTGGCCTGGATTCGGGCATCCTCACGGCCCTGGCCTGCCGCTTCCAGCCGGGCCGCATCGCCAGCTTCACGGTGGCCTTCGCCGGTGCCCCGGAGGATGAGAGCGCCCTGGCCCGTCAGATGGCGCGCCACTGCGGCAGCGACCACCACGAGCTCCATCTGAGTGATGAGCAAGCGCTGAGTTGGATCGCGGATGGGCTGGCGGCCATGGATGGCCCCACGGCTGACGGGCTCAACACCTACCTGGTGAGCCGTGCTGTCGTCGCGCAGGGCATCAAGGTGGCGCTGAGTGGGTTGGGAGCGGATGAGATTTTTGGCGGCTACCCGTCGTTCCGGAGGGTTCCCGTTCTGCGCCAATTGCGTTGGCTGCCCAGCGCCCCGCGTGCGGGACTGTTGCGGCTCCTTGGACCGCGCCTCCAGTCCAAGCTCCAGGGCCTGCCCCATGGGCGCTGGGATCGCTGGTCTGTTGGGGTGGCCATGCGTCGGTATTACGGGGATGGGGACCTGGCCGCGGCCGGGATTGGGCGACGTGGGGAGCGCTGGTGGCCGGAGAAGACGCCCGTGCCGTTGCCCCGAGGCTCAGCGGAGATCAGCTGGGCGGAGCTGTTTGGCTATTGCGAGCCGATGCTGCTGCGCGACAGCGATGTGTTCAGCATGGCCTCCAGCCTGGAATTGCGTGTTCCTTTTCTGGATCACCGCTTGGTGGAGATGGCCCTGCGTCTGCCCCAGCGCTTCCAGACGCCGGCAAAGGGATTGTTGCGGGCCGCCTGCCTGGATCTGTTCCCCGCGGACTACCTCAATCGCCCCAAGCAGGGGTTCACGCTGCCGATGCGCCCCTGGATGCTGGGGCCCCTGCGCGGCCTCTGCCGTTCCCGTCTGGAGAGCCTGCAAGCCAGCGGCTGGCTGGATCCCCAGTGGATTGGCCGGCAATGGCAGGCCTTTGAAGCGGGCCAGCTGAATTGGTCCCGCACCTGGAATTTGGTGGTGTTGGGTGAATTCGCGGCCCGCTCAGCGCTGGGTGATGCGCCTTAGAGCACGTCACTCAAGTTGAGGGAGAGTTTGGACGCCCCGAGTGGCTGAAGCAGCAGGGCAAACTCGAAGCCTGGGAGTTCGCAAACTTCGTCAACGGTGAAACGGGTTTCAAAGCGGTTGATCCACCAGTTCAGAGGTTGGACGGTCAGGTGGGCATTGCGGCCATCCGCGAGGAACTTGTTGGCGGGCCGCGTGGCTACCGTAACGATGGCGGCCTTGCGTGTGCAGCGGCGGATGTCATCCAAAACATTATCAATGAGTTCCGGCTCCACGTGCTCCAGTACGTCAGTACAAACCACAATGTCACAGGGCTTGGGTTGTTTTCTCATGCCTGGAAGGGCAGGATCATAACCCTTGATTGTCAAGTCAGTGTCGGCGAGCGCCTTGGCGAGAGTTTGTTTTCCGCAGCCGTAATCAAGAACCTCTTTCGTATTGAGAATCTTTGCCAGCTCATGGACTTTCGGTGCCCATTTCGAGCCACTCGTGCCATAGATTTTATTTCTTTCGTGCAGTTCTTGATTCAACGCCGCATAACTCGGGCTGATGACGTTTCTAGAGCCTGCGGGTCCAAAAGCAAACCAGGCTCCGGCAGCGCGAAGAAAGGCTTTGCGCTTGATGTTCGCAGGAATAAAGACGCGCTGACTTGCCCAGTCGCTAATATATTGTGGCGAGAGCTTTGCCTGTAAAGATGGCATGCGGTTGCTTCCTGCTGTGACGAAGAGCTATGGATTTTATGGTCAAAACTCTTTGCGTGCAACCTTCTGGCTTGCCACAATCCGCAGCGTCCTTGTGGATCAGTACAACTGCATGCGCACGGCCTCGGACAGGGTGGGCACATTGGGCTCGCGCCCACGCAGACACTCCACCGCAACAAACCCCAGCAACAGAATTGCACCGAGGAAAATGGTGTTGTCGAGGGTGCGCACCAGCAGGTTGTCGCCAAAGGTTTGGCGGAAAAGCACCTGGATGGCCAGCCTGAGCAAGATCAGCAAGATGTCGATCATCAGGGCCAACAGCACGTTGAAACGCACCAGATAGGGAACCTGGGGATTGCGCACCACCATCAGGTAGAGCAGAAGAAACAACAGCAGCCCGCCCAGCCCGAAACCACTGGAGGCAAACAGTTGCTCAAATTGCAGCATGGGCAACGCGGGAAGCGCCAGCAGGCTCAGCCAGGGGTACTGGGAGAGCAGCGGCTGGCCAAACACCAGGGAATCGCTCCAGGGGAGGGTGTAAGCGAGGGCGGCGAGGACGCGCTGCCAGATCGGTGGACCGTCCATGAACGCTGTGAGGAGGGGGGCTGGAGCCCATTCAGGCTAGGTCCCTTCCAAGGCGGAGCGGGCGGCCTGCCGCATGGCGTCGACAGGGATGGCTTCCAACCCGCTCCAGAGCCTGAGGGCCGCGGCCCCCTGCTGCACGAGCATCTCCAGACCATCCAGGCCCCGGCAGCCCCGCATCGTGGCTTGCCGCAGCAGGGCGGTGGGGCGTGGGGTGTAGATCAGGTCGTAGACGGTGGCTGTGGGTTGGAGAACCCCCAGCTCGGCCGGATCCAGGGGGCAGCGGAGCGCCGCGGCCGGCTCGCTCGCGGAGGCCATCCCCACCGGCGTGGTGTTCACCACCAGGTCGGCCTCCGCCAACCAGTCCTGGAGGGGATGGTCGCTGTCGGCCGGGGAGCGGTCCTCCGGTTGCGCCGGGGGGGTCCAGGCCACCGCTTCCAGGGCGGGGGCCCAGGCGCGGCAATCCTCCACGAGGGCGGTGCGCCCCTCCGCCCGCCGGCCCGCCACCCCAATCCGCGGCACCCCCAGCTCCACCAGGCCCGCGATCACCGCCCGGGCGCTTCCGCCGCACCCGAGCACCAAGGCCCGCCGCGGCCGGCTCCCCTCCCGCAGGGGGACCAGGAAGCCCTCCACATCGGTGTTGGCGCCAAGCCAGCCCCCCGCCGGGCGGGGCACGAGGGTGTTGACGGCCCCCAGCCGCTCCGCCAGGGGTCCCCGTTCCGCCACCAGGGCCGCGGCGGCTTGCTTGTGGGGCAGGGTGACGTTGAGTCCGCGGCAGCCCACCGCCTCTAGAGCGTCCAGCACCGTGGCCAGGTGGGTGGCGGGGGTGGGCAGGGCGAGATAGGCCCAGTCGAGGCCCAGCTCCCGGAGGGCGGCGTTGTGCATGGCCGGGGACAGGGAATGGCGCACGGGATCCCCGAGCACGGCCACCAGGGCGGTGCCGCCGCTGATCGACCAGGCCAAACCTGTGGTTGAGGGCCCCCGCATGGCTGTGCGTTGATGATGGCTAGGGAAGTGTGGACGGACGGGGGCGCCGGATGGGGTAGGGGCCTGATCCCAGGCGGGGTCTGGGAGTGGCGGTTCGGGTTCGGGAACCTCGCCTGGTCTGGAGCCAGGCCCGCTGATGAAGATGCCTTCATTCCGAATTTCATCCACTCAGGAGGTGGGAACCCATGGGAAAAGTCGTTGGCATTGACCTCGGCACCACAAATAGCTGCGTCGCCGTCATGGAGGGCGGCAAGCCCACGGTGATCGCCAACGCGGAAGGGTTCCGCACAACCCCTTCAGTGGTGGCCTACACCAAGAACCAGGACAAGTTGGTGGGACAAATCGCCAAGCGCCAGGCGGTGATGAATCCCGAAAACACTTTTTATTCGGTGAAACGGTTCATTGGGCGCCGGGTGGATGAGGTGAATGAAGAATCGAAAGAGGTGAGCTATGGCGTTGAGAAAGCGGGCTCCAATGTGAAGTTGAAGGCACCGATTCTCAACAAGCAGTTTGCCCCTGAGGAAATTTCCGCCGAAGTGCTGCGCAAGCTGGCGGAAGATGCCGGCAAGTATCTGGGCGAACCCGTCACCCAAGCGGTGATCACGGTGCCGGCCTATTTCAATGATTCCCAGCGCCAGGCCACCAAAGACGCCGGCAAGATCGCCGGCCTGGAGGTCCTGCGCATCATCAACGAGCCCACCGCGGCGGCCCTGGCCTACGGCCTCGACAAGAAGAGCAATGAGCGCATTCTGGTCTTCGACCTGGGCGGCGGCACCTTTGATGTGTCCGTGTTGGAGGTGGGCGATGGGGTGTTTGAGGTGCTCTCCACCAGTGGCGACACCCACCTGGGCGGCGATGACTTCGACAAGGTGATCGTCGATTACCTGGCCGACACGTTCAAGGCCAATGAGGGCATCGACCTGCGCACCGACAAGCAGGCCCTGCAGCGCCTCACCGAGGCGGCGGAAAAGGCGAAGATCGAATTGTCCAGCGCCACCCAAACGGAGATCAACCTCCCCTTCATCACGGCCACGCCGGAGGGTCCGAAGCATCTCGATCTGACGCTGACCCGGGCGAAGTTTGAGGAGCTGGCCTCCAAGTTGATTGACCGCTGCCGGGTGCCCGTGGAGCAGGCCCTCAAGGACGCCAAGCTCAATTCCTCCGAGCTGGACGAGGTGGTGATGGTGGGCGGCTCCACCCGCATTCCGGCGGTGCTGGAGCTGGTGAAGCGCATCACGGGCAAGGATCCGAACCAAACCGTGAACCCCGATGAGGTGGTGGCGGTGGGAGCCGCGATCCAGGGCGGCGTGCTGGCCGGTGATGTGAAGGACATCTTGCTGCTTGATGTGACCCCCCTCTCATTGGGTGTGGAAACCCTGGGTGGCGTGATGACCAAGATGATCAGCCGCAACACCACCATCCCCACCAAGAAGACGGAGGTGTACTCCACGGCGGTGGATGGCCAAACCAATGTGGAAATCCATGTGTTGCAGGGCGAGCGGGAAATGGCGAGCGACAACAAATCGCTCGGCACCTTCCGGCTCGATGGCATCCCACCCGCGCCCCGTGGCGTGCCCCAGATCGAGGTGACCTTCGACATCGACGCCAATGGCATCTTGAGCGTGACAGCGAAGGACAAGGGCAGCGGCAAGGAGCAGAGCATCTCCATCACCGGCGCCTCCACCCTCAGTGACAATGAGGTGGAGAAGATGGTGAAGTACGCGGAGGCAAACGCCGCCGCCGACAAGGAGACGCGCGAGAAGATCGATCTGAAGAATCAGGCGGAAACCCTGATCTATCAGTCCGAGAAGCAGCTCGGGGAGCTGGGCGACAAGGTGGCCGCGGAGGACAAGGCCAAGGTGGAGCAGTACACGGCCCAGCTGAAGGAGGCTGTGGAGA
>JBKCVY010000031.1:0-4328 GCA_046317475.1 Cyanobacteriota bacterium
AAACCACCCTCACCCTGCATGCCATCGCCGAGGTGCAACGCCGGGGGGGCGTGGCGGCGTTCGTGGACGCGGAACATGCCCTGGATCCGGTCTATGCGGCGGCCCTGGGGGTCGACATCGAAAACCTGCTGGTGTCCCAGCCGGACACCGGTGAGATGGCCCTGGAGATCGTCGATCAGCTCGTGCGCTCCGGCGCCGTGGACATCGTGGTGGTCGACTCCGTCGCCGCCCTCACCCCCCGGGCGGAAATCGAGGGGGAGATGGGCGATCTGGCCGTGGGCAGCCAAGCGCGCCTGATGAGCCAGGCGATGCGCAAGATCACGGGCAACATCGGCAAATCCGGCTGCACGGTGATCTTCCTCAACCAGTTGCGTCAAAAAATTGGCGTCACCTACGGCAATCCGGAAACCACCACGGGGGGCAATGCGCTGAAGTTTTACGCCTCCGTTCGCCTGGACATTCGCCGCATACAAACCTTGAAGCGCGGCACGGAGGAATACGGCATTCGCGCCAAGGTGAAAGTGGCCAAAAACAAGGTGGCACCTCCCTTTCGCATCGCCGAGTTCGACATCCTTTTTGGCCGTGGCATCAGCACCGTGGGGTGCCTGCTCGACCTGGCGGAGGAAACCGGCGTGGTGACCCGCAAGGGCGCCTGGTACAGCTACGAGGGGGACAACATCGGCCAGGGACGGGACAACACCATCGCCTGGTTGGAACAAAATCCCAGCCAGCAGGCCACGATTGAGCAGCTCACGCGCCGCCACCTCACGGAGGGGTCCGAAGTCACCGCTAATTCCATGCGGCCCCTGGCCGCGGCGGCGGCGAAGGCCGCCTCCGGGGGGGCCGCCGCCGCGGACGCGGATGGCGTGGAACGGGAAGAGGTGGCCTCCAGCTGAACGCTGGTTGGCTGACGGATGGGCCGGGCCTGGGCGGAAACCGTTCCAAGTGATGGGGCGCCCAGGTTCACCGGTACCGGCCAGCAGACCTCACGCTTTGGCTTCCAGCGCGTCTTCCGCCACCTGCTGGAGATCGGCTTCCTCCGTGGCGGGCAGCACGGCATTTTTCAGCTCCAGGGCCACGCGATGGAGTTCCTGGATGGCATCCGCTCCTTCCAGCTTGAGCAGTTCCATGCCATTGCGCGATTCCACCCAGGTGATGCCGTAGTGGGACACCAGAAAGCGCACCACATGGCCTTCTCCCAGGTCGGCGACGAAGGACACGCCACCATGGGATTGGCCCTCCCCACAGACATAGCAGCTGGCCACCTGCCCCTGGGCCTGCAAACACTGGGCCAGGGCCTGAAGACTGAGCTCTAGATCACGAACCACAGAGCGGTACTGCTCCGCCAGACGAGCAAACACAGGGATCCCCAAAACACGATGGGGAAATCCTAAGATTTTCTTTCGATTTACGCGGGGTCCGCCGGTGGGGATGGCCAAACCCGCACGCGGTCCGGCCGCGACGGCTGCGGATCAGCCGTCCGCCAGGGTCCACCAGCCCAGGGTGGGGCCCAGGAACCGCACAGTCACCCAGAACAGGATCAGGGCGGCGATGCCCACCCAGGCGCCACGGGTGGTCAGGGTGACGAAACGCCCCGCCTGATCACGGGTGAGAGGCAGCCATTCCACCAGACGAGGGGAGGTGTCCTTGGCGGAAGCACCCTTGCGGGCGGTGGAGTTGGCGGCCGTGGTCTCCCGGGGCTTCTTCTCCCGAGGCGGCAAGCCTTGGGCGGCACGGCGCTTGGCTTCTCCCATCGCAGGCGGAGTGGCGTGTTTTTGCGGCCAAGCGTAGGCCCCCCGTGCTGGAGGCTGGGCCCAGCGAAGGGTCCTCTGGTGGCTTGAGGGCGGGTTCGGCCACCACCGCGTCGCTTCAGCCGGGCAACAGGCGGGTGAGGGGACCGGTGGGTTCAAGGGCGCGAAACACCTGCCGCCCCCAAGCACGGGCCCGCAGGCGGCCATCCAGGATCGCCGCGCGGCCACCGTGGCGACGCAGGCAGGCCAGGCCCCGGCGCAGGCGCTGGAGGGCATCCGGCAGCAGCAGTTCCCGAAACCAGTCTCGACCTTGCAACCGCAGGCGGGCCACCCGCGCGGCCGTGAGGGGATCGTCCAGGCTGGCCAGGGGCAACAGGCCCACGATCACCTGGCAGGGAAGGGGCAGGCGGGGTTGGTGGTCCAGCCACCAGCTCCAACTGGCGCAGATCACCCCATTGCCCTCTGGAGCCGTGCTGTGCTCCGTCACCCGGGAGCCAAATTCAGCCGCCAGCGCGCTGGCCAGCCCGCCGCGCAACCCCCGGTCATCCAGGAGGATCACCGTCAACCCCGCTTGACCGAGCACGAGGCGCCGGCAATGGTCGAGCAGGTGTTCCGCGAACGGTGGGCTGTTGGGCAGGGGTTGGCGCAGGGGGGCGTAGAGGGGCAAGGGATCGGCCAAGGGGGGATCCCCCAGCTCCACCACCACCCGCGGCGACCAGCGGGGGGCGGTGGCGACGGCGGCGGAGCCGGCGGGCTCCATGGCGGTGGGGGCCACTTCCCCGAGCAGCACCGTGCCCCGTTCCAGGAACAACCCCGCCACCTCCTGGAGGGGGTCCAGCGGCTGGCGGTGCCACCGCCACTGCAGCAGGGTGGGATTGACCGTCGCCCAACCGGTCCAGCCAGGCCCGGAGGCGGCCCGCCAGCGCTCCCAGGGTTCGGGCAAGGGGCTCAGCACCGCCAGCAGGTCGCGCAGCGGCACCTCCTCCTGCGCCTCCAGGGCCACCAGCTGGCCCGCATGGCGGGGCTGGCGGAACACCTGCCGGCTGAGGCGCTCATGCAGGGAAAGCAGGCCGGTTTCCGCCGCGGGGAACGCCCGCCGCAATCCGTCCCAATCCCCCGGCTGGATCACCACCTCCTGGGCCGCCCCCAGTTCCGCCTCCAGGCGCTCGGCTTCCGGGATCACCAACTGGCGGTCGCCCAGCTCATCCCGCCGCCAGGCTTCCAACAACTCCTGGGGGCTGAGCAGCCAGAGCCGGGCCTCGGCCGGGGCGCGGGACCCCTCCCAACAGGGAAGCCGCAGGCCCACCGCCCGCAGCCGGGGCCATTCCACCCGCAATAACCACTGGCGCATGGCCGCGCCCACCACCAGGGCCAGGGGGGCCTCGCTGAGGGCGAGGGGCACGAGCACGCTGGGCCACCAGCTGGGCTCCATGCCGGGGGTGAGCGCCACCAGAGTGTGGTCGCCGCGGCGCACGCTGCGGGCCACCAGGCGGCTGAGGGTGAGGTGGTGGGGCCAGCGGGGCTCCCCTTCGCCCCGCAGCAGCGCCTTCAGATGGTGGTGGGCTGAGGCTTCCAGCATCGGCGGATCGTACGCAGCCGGATGGGGCGAAATGGCAACGGCCGCGACAGCGCAGCCCCACCCCGGCGCCCACCTGTGGAAAGCTGGTGGCTTCCCGCCACCTCCGCCCATGGCGCCGCTCTGGCATGACCGCCCGGTGGGCCTGGTGGGACTGGGGTTGATCGGCGGCTCCCTCGCCCTGGATCTGCGGGCCCGCGGGGCGGAGGTGCGGGCCTGGGTCCATCGCCCGCGGACGGCCGAACGGGCCCTGGAGCGGAACCTGGCCCAGCGGGTGAGCACCGATCCGGAGGTGCTGGAGGGCTGCGGCCTCGTGGTGTTGGCTCTCCCCCTGGACCAGCTGTTGGCGCCGCCGCCGGAGCTGGTGCCAGCCCTGCCGGCCGGGGCCGTGGTGACGGATGTGGGGTCGGTGAAAGGGCCGGTGGTCGCCGTCTGGGACCAGCTGTGGCCCCGGTTTGTGGGCGGCCATCCCATGGCCGGCACCGCCCGCGCGGGAGTGGAGGCCGGCGAACCGGGACTCTTCCAGGGACGCCCCTGGGTGCTCACCCCAACCGAGCGCACCGATCCCGAGGCCCTGGAGGCGGTGCGGGAGCTGGCGGAGGCGGTGGGCAGCCAACCGCTGCGCTGCGCCGCCGCCGCCCACGACCGGGCCGTGGCCCTGATCTCCCACCTGCCAGTGGTGGTGAGCGCCGCCCTGCTCGCCGCCGCCGAGCGGGGCGCCATGGGGGAGGAGGGGGCACTGGCAAGGGCGCTGGCGTCCAGCGGCTTCGCGGACACGACGCGGGTGGGGGGAGGGAATCCCCAGCTGGGCACCTTGATGTGCCAGGGCAACCGGGAGGCGGTGCTGACGGCCCTGGCCCACTATCAGCGGGAATTGGAGGCGCTGACGGCCACGGTTCGCGCTGGCGACTGGCGGGGCCTGGAGGAACGGCTGCGGGGGTGCCAGGCGGTTCGGCCGGAGTTCCTCTAGCGACTGGCGGGGGGCGACCGCTGGGCCGTCC
>JBKCVY010000032.1:0-4506 GCA_046317475.1 Cyanobacteriota bacterium
GTGTAGGGCTGGCCCATGAAGGCCCCATCCGCCATGGCCGCGTCCGCGGCGGCGGAGAGAGCCGCCGCGTAGGCCGTGGCGTCACCGGGAAGGGAGCTGGCCTGCAGGGCATTCCAATGGGCCAGGTTGGCATTGCCGGAATAGCCGGCGAGAACGGCATCACGGGCATAGGCCATGATGAAGCCCTTCAAGGTCTCGGGATGGAGGAGGTGCTCCCCAAAATCCCGCCAACTGATATACGGGCGCAGGTTGGCCTCCAGGCCGGCCAGGGTGGCATCAATGCCATTGTTGGAGCGCACGAGCGTGGAGGTCCCGTTGGGGGAGGTGCGCACCGTGCGCAGCAAGGTTTGAATCTCGCGACGGCACCCGTTGAGGCTGGTCACGCCGGCATCCAGGCCGCGGGCGATGTTGAGGGCGGCCAAATCGAGGGGCAATCCCACCAGGGCATCGCGCAAGGTGGGGGTGATGAATTCATCCGTGGCATTGCCCACCTGCTGGCTCATGCCGGCGGCGATTTCAGCCGCCGTGAAACGGGTGTAGAGCTGGGGGGCCAAAAAGGCCTGCAGGAGCGAGATGTCTTGCTGACCGCCCGGGTTGGCCAAGCCCGTCTGCTGGTTCACCGTTGTGAGGGCCATGGTTTCCGTCAGCTGGGAATGGCCGAAACGGAAGGCGCTGCTGGCGAACTCTGCGAGGATGCTGGCGTTGAAACCGGCATTGTTGTTGTTATTGGTGGCGCTAGTCGCGTCGAGGATTGGACCGGCAAAGGCTCCCAGGTTGGGGGTGATGCGGCGAGCGTATTCCTGCACGACATGATGCTGATAGAAGTTTTCATTGGCCAATTTGGCCAATTGGAACAACTCCTCGCCAGACAGGGCTTGATTGTTGCCATTATTACCAGCCCCATCCGCCAGATTGGCCTGAATCTGGGCAAGAATATTGTTGTGCGTGGTGACAAAGACTTCATGGAGGCTGGTGAGGCCAATGTTTTCATTCAAACGACCGTCGCCACCAACGGCAGGTTGATCGAGGCGGGAGGGATCCCAGAGATCCCCATTGGCATTGAAGAACCCAGATGTGGACGGATGGGGAGTCCCCTTCCAATCGGGGGCCAAGTCGATGAGGAAGGCAGAACCAGAATTCACAAGAACTTGGTTTGCGCCCACAGCGGCCGTATCAAAGACATAGCTCTTAACCCCGGAGACTTTGTCCAGAACAACAAAGGCATAGCGGCCTTGATTGGGATGTCCTGGCGGAATTTTTTCCACCAGTGGCACTTGTTGCACATCCCGATCACGAAGGGTGAGACCAATACGGTTCGCGTTCTTTTTGAGGTCGAACCAGCGGGCCGTGGAATTCTGTGGATCGGTGAGCAGCCGACCCGTCAGATCGCCATTGCCCTTGTATTCCCGCATGAAGATGGCGTGGCTTTCCACCGAGCCATAGACCTGATTGAGATCAAGGAACGCCGAGGTGGCGTTGACGCTTTCGCCATTGCGTGGGGTGAGCTTCAAAACGCTCTGGCCGCTGCCAATGCTGGTGGTGGAGGCCACCACGCCCGTGAAGGCCGCCTTGGCGTTGATGGCGGCCACCACCTGCACCAAGGTGGCGCCCGGGGGGATGGAGATCAGCTGGTCATTCAGCACCAGGGTGCCGCCGTTGGTGCCGTTGAAGATGGTGCCAACGGCGGCGTTCTCCTGATCCACATCCCACCGCGTGGGACGGCTGTAGCCCGCCAATCCCAACTCCACCAGCAAGGCATCCCTGCTGCCCTCGCCAATGACCACCTGCACGGTGTTGCCGCGGGAGAGGGCCATGACGTTGGTCGGCGAGCCTTCGGTGTACAGGCTGTCGCCAGGCAGCAGGGGGATCAGCAGGGTGCCGTCGTTCCCCTTGCCAAGAAAATCCAGGCCATGGTCGTTGTATTGGCCAAAGAGGGCAAAGAACCCGGAGTTAGGGAGGGGATTACCCGTGTTGGAGCCATTGACGCCATTTCCCCCCGTGAGGATGGTTTCATGGCGCGTGTTATTTCTTTGGCTGACGCGCTTGCCCGCCTGGGTGCCGGCTTGCGTCCATTCTTTCGCATAGGGATCATCCAAAACCTGCAGAGCCGTCTTCCCACTCTGATTGGCAACGTAATTGCTGATTAGGCGAGGATTGGCATCAAAAATATAGGGGTTAGCCGGATTAGTGTAGCCACGGATGCTGTAATCCAGCACATAACTTGAATCATAGCTGACCGCTCCGTTTGCGAAACTGATTTTGAAACCACCCGTGTCTTGGGAAAATGCCTTCGCGGTCAAGCGGCGAAACAGGGTGCCTGTCGCGCCAGCGAGATGGTTGGGATCCGTGGTGGACGTCGGATAGGGAGCGACTGCCGGATCGAATCCACCCCCCACCTGGTAGCGGAGTTGGTCCGTGCCATCCACAAAGCGGATGCCACTGGTGGCCTTGGCGCCAAGGACAGTGGAATTGGCGCCGGGCACAACGGCCAGGCGGGGATCATTGTTCCATTCTTTATAGACGCGATACTGATAGCGGAGAAAAAACAGGTCCTCAACCGTAAATGTATCGATGACAGAATTGAAGTTGGGATTAGGCACGGGGATTGGGAGATAATTTCCAAATCATTACCGACGCAGCGGTGTTGCTGCAAAGGCCCCGAACTTTTGCAACAGTTATTCACCATGGCATCGGTTTTGATTTTTCCTGCTAAGGCGCAAAGGACTGTGCTTGGCTGTGCGGCACCCTGGGCTTCCGCGCAGCTCCCCGAGTCTCCCGCGCGGCGACCCTCGGCCGGCTCCCTCAGCGATGGAGCCGCTGAAACCAAAAGCCAGCCACCTGCCAGGACGACCAAAGGAACATCGCCAGGATGAGCCACTGCAGCCAGGGTGGTCGGCGCGGCTCGGTTGGGGGCACACCCACGGATTCTCCGCAACGGGGTCAGTTTCCCTGGTGACGGAGGGGGCGGGCAAGCCCTTGCCCGTTCAACCCCGGGCAGGCCCCGGCCTTGACGGGTCCTAGGTTGCCAGCAGCTTCGGGAGGCGCGGCATGGACCCTCTGATCGCGTCCCTCCTGCGTCCCGAGGCCTATCCCCATCCCACGGCGTCCATCACCCTCCTGGAAACCCACATTTCCTGGGTGGTGCTCACGGGCGAGCAGGCCTACAAGGTGAAAAAACCCGTCAGCCTGGGATTTGTGGACTTCAGCACCCTGGAGCGGCGCCGGCACTTTTGCCAGGAGGAGCTGCGGCTCAACCGCCGGCTGGCACCAGAGCTGTATGAAGCGCTGGTGGAGATCCATGGCCCAGCGGAACGGGCCAGCCTGGGGGGTTCGGGTCCGGTGATTGAGGTGGCGGTGCGCATGCGCCAATTCGACCAGCGCGGCTTGCTGCCCGTGGCGCTCGCGGAGGGGCGGGTGACGGGGCGCCACCTGGAGGCGTTCGCCGACCGCCTGGCGGCCTTCCATGGGGCGGCGGCGGTGGCGTCCCCCGACGGCCACCAGGGAACACCGGACACGGTGATCGCGCCAGCGCTGGCCAACCTGGACGTGCTCGAACGGCTGGAGCCGGAGCTGCTGTCGCCCGGTCTCCGCGCCTGGACCCGGCAGGAGGCCGAGCGGCTCCGGCCGCTGTTCTCGGCCCGTTTGGCGGGGGGCCGCGTGCGCGAGGGCCACGGCGACCTGCACCTGGGCAACCTGGTGCTCCATGGGGACAGGGTGCTGGGCTTCGATTGCCTGGAGTTCAACCCCGACCTGCGCTGGATCGATGTGGTGAGCGATGTGGCGTTTCTGGCGATGGACCTGGGCCAGGCCCAAGCGCCCGTGCTGGCGGGCCGCCTGCTCAACCGCTGGCTGGGCGAGAGTGGAGACTATGGGGGGCTGGCCACCTGGCGCTGGTACCTCACCTATCGGGCCCTGGTGCGGGCGAAAGTGCTGGCCCTCCGCCTGGAGCAGCTCGGGGGGACCAACGGGGAGAACCGGGCCGAGCGGTCGGCCCTCAGCGACCAGTTGCGACGCTACGTCGAGCAGGCGCACCACAGCGGTGGCCCCACCCGCCCCGGCGGCCTGCTCCTCACCCACGGGGTGAGTGGCAGCGGCAAAAGCCAGCTCGCCAGCGCGCTCTGTCGTCGCCATGGCTGGCTGCATGTGCGCTCGGACGTGGAACGTCGCCGGCTGTTCGGCCGCTGGGGCCAGGCCGCCGCTCCTGTCCGCCAGGGGGATGCCTACGCGGACGCTGTCACCGCGGAGCTCTATGGGCAATGCCTGCCGGGGGCCGCGGAGGCGGCCCTGGGGGCTGGCCTCACCGTTGTCGTGGATGCCACCTTTCTCAAACGCCACCAGCGCGAGGGGTTCCAGAGGCTGGCGGAACGGCTGGGGGCCCCCTGGCTGATCCTCTCCCGGCCCGTCAGCCTGGCCGTGGCCCAAAAACGCATCGCGGAGCGGCTGGCGGCGGTTGTTTATACTTCTGAGGCGGAGGAGTTGGTTTTTCTTGGTGTATTTGTCGTTGTT
>JBKCVY010000033.1:0-3092 GCA_046317475.1 Cyanobacteriota bacterium
CAGTCCCCGCGACCTGTATGAACTAGGAGAGGGAAAACCCCTCCTGGTTCTTGACCTTGCCCTGGGTCACGGGATGGTCCTCAAATAGTGCTTCAGTACTACCATGGCCGTGGGTTGGTGGGGTGCCCCGGGGGCTTGCGGATCTTTGTTGGGGATCCGGTTCGCCGATGCCGGCCGGCCACCCAGTGGCGCAGGCCAAAGACGACGAGACCGCTCCACCTGCGGCTGGCGCGTCCACGTGGTGGCACTGCAGGCCTTCTATGTGAGGCATGAAACAAGGCTTCGAGCTTCCGATCCACATTGATTCCTTGGGATTGCTTTTGGAACGCTGATGAAGTCTTCCGCAGAAATTGCTCGCATTATCGCCCTTCAACAAGCTGGGTGGAGCAAAAGAAGAATTGCCACTGAACTTGCTATCTCCCGCAATACTGTTAGTCGCATCATCAACCAGCATGGAACGGATATTCCCTGGGCGGAACAGCCGCCAAACAAGTTGCAAGCAACATTTGAATGGCTAAAAATCTTAAACGGTAAAAGCCCAATCCAGACCAGCAGAGATCTATGCTTACAGATAGCAAGCGAAAGAGGATTACGTGTCAGCCAGAGCACCATGGATCGGGCGCGCGTGCTCTTGCAGGGCAGCCAACAGACCCAACCTCCCATCAGCCATAACTCTACCGATACCTACCAATACTCTCCTATAGGCTGGCAGATTGGCCCCTATCATCTCAATGCAAACGGTGCCTTGACCCTCGGTGGCATCCGGGTGGCCATGCCTTCCCTTCAGGAGCGCTTGCTGGTGCTGCTTGCCCGGCATGCCAATCAAGTGCTGAGCCGTGAAAAAATCGCCGCGGAGCTTGATGCGCAGATGGACAAACAACGAAGGTCGCAAAACAATGTGACCTTAATGGTGCACCGTCTCCGGCAGGAATTGGCCCAGGGTCCCCTGGGCCAGGAGGCCATCCGTACGATCCATGGCCAGGGATACATCCTGGTGGTTCCTGTGCAGCCCCTGGGGCCCACCCTGCCAGCCATCCATGGGCTTCCGCCAAGGCGGTCCGACGCCACCGCAAGCAACCCATTTCATCTGGAGGCGCATGATCTTTGGCCCCAACGCGATCCCTACAAGTTAAGCCGGCAGGAACATTTGCTGAAAAAAAGCATTGATCACGATCCACTGTTTGGACAGGGATATCTGGAATTGTGCTATCTGCAGTTGTTACAATGTTTTTGGGGCATGCGCTCCGCTCTCGATGTTCGCTCAGCCGTGCAGAACCAACTGTCGACGCTGGAGCAATTCCCCAGCAAGCCTGACGGTTGGTTAGGCATCAAGGCGGAAATCCAAAGCCTGCTGCTGTGGCAACCGCGCACCACCCAGCGGCTCTACGGAGCCTGGCTGGCGGACACCCTGCCCGGCGGCATGCCCCGATACTCTTGGGCGCGCCATCTGATTTTTTCGGGCCGACCGCACACAGCCTTACGGCTGTTGACCCAGGTTGTTCGCGATGACCTTTGCCAAGGCTGGATGAATTTGGCCATGGCCTACTGCGCCCTGGGAGACCTGACCGCCGCTGAGGAAGCCGTGAACCATCAGTTGCGCGTGGATACCGCCATGGTGGGCACGCGGTTGTTTCTCGCCATGTTGAAGGCCTACCAAGGCAAGACGGAGCAGGCAACCCGGCTGATCGGAGACTCGGGGCTGCTGGAGCGGCCCTTCCAGGGGGTTCAGGCGCTGACGGCCTATGCCCTGGCGCGGGGTGACCTGCGCGGGAGGAGCCAGCAGCTCCTGGATCAGGCGCTCGCCCTCAGCAAGGGAACCATTGCCGAGGTAGGCGCCATCGGCTATTGGGGCCTCGCCGCCTTGGCCCTGGGACGCCAGGAGCAGGCGCTCCAGCTCCTGAAACTCAGTGTGAAGCATCGCTGTTATTCGGCGCCGGTGCTCTACCGCACCCCCTTTTTGAAACCCCATGGGGACACCCTGGCCGTGCGCCTGTTCCTGGCGGCCATGCGCCGCGGCTTCGCGGAGCGGCCATGAGCAGCCCCCTGCCGCCCGCCGCTCTCCCCCGTGGTCCAACCTCTTTCAGGCGTACGCTTCCTCCGCCGTGGCCCTTGGAAGACGTGACATGCGGGTGTTGAAGGCTGGGCTCCTGGCCACAGCGGTGCTGGTGATGCTCGACGCCACACGCGTCCTTGCGGGGCCGTCTCCCACCCCCTCGGCCGTGGATCCCGCCGGGGGGTGGGTACGCATCGTGCCCAAACCGCTGACCATCAACGGCCGTCTCTTCAAACCCACCTGTTCGGGCGCGCCCGGCACCAGCACCACAACTTACGCCTTCTATTACCGGAAGGGCACGGCGGACGGGCTGGTGGTGTACTTCAATGGCGGCGGAGCTTGCTGGAATTCCGCCACCTGCTCCAAGCCACGGCTGGCGGGCGACAAGGCGTTCTTCTCGGGTCAGCAGGACCAGGACATGGTGGGGGTCTACAAAGCCGAGCTGTTGCCAGGCGATGGCCCCGCCCGCATGGGCGGCCTGCTCGACCGCAGCAATCCGCTAAATCCAGTACGCGACTGGAGCATGCTGTTTGTTCCTTACTGCACGGGCGATGTGCACTCCGGGTCCAACACCGCCCATTACACGTTCCCCGACACCGGCAAGCCCTTCACGATCGAGCATCGCGGCTGGGACAACCTGCAGGTGATCCTGCCCTGGCTGCGCGCCAATGCGCCCGAGCCCTCCCGTCTGCTGGTGAGCGGCTCGAGCGCTGGCGCCTATGGCGCCGCCACCCATTTCACCGCCCTGCGGACCCAATACCCCAAGGCCCGGGCCGTGTATTTCGGCGACAGCGGCCAGGGCGTCACGACCCCGGAGTTTGAACAGGTGCGCAACAAGAACTGGAACTACACGCTGCCCACCTCCGTGTTTGGCCCCCGGGCGCAAGACACGCCCGACACCGAGGTAGTGGTCAAGCTGGCGACCCATTTCCCGAACGACCGCTTCGCCCAGTTCACAACGATTCACGACGCCACGCAAACGGCCTTCTACGCCCAGATGGGCCCCGCCGGGCAAGCCTGCAACGCCTGGACCAACAAG
>JBKCVY010000034.1:0-2336 GCA_046317475.1 Cyanobacteriota bacterium
GCATGAGGAAGAGCCACCCCGAGCCGGAGCTGGCCTCCAGAGGCAGGAAGTAGGGCTGGGCCAGGCGTTGCAGCTGGCCCAGCTGCTCGCGGAGGGCCGGGAGGGGATTCATGAAAGGGGCGCGACCACGGACAGTGCAGGCATTGTGGCCGCCCATGGGAATCAGCCGGGAGGCCAGGCCAGGGGACGCCCGCCGATGACGTGGACATGCAGATGGAATACCGTCTGGCCGGCTTCAGCGCCGCTGTTGATCACCGTGCGCCAACTCGCCAAACCCTCCTGCCGGGCCACCCGCGCCGCCACCAACAGCAGGTGGCCCAGCAGCTCCTGATCCTCCAGTCGCGCCTCAGCCAAGGTGGCGATGGGCTTGCGGGGGATCACCAGCACATGCACCGGTGCCTGGGGATTCACATCCCGGAAGGCCAAGCACAGGTCATCACTGTGCACCGCGTCACAGGGAAGCTCCCCCCGCAGGATGCGGCCAAAGATCGTGATGGTCGCGGGGGTGTCATCCGCGGGAGAGGACGGGCTGACCATCGCGGGACGAAGGGGGGCGCGGGGTGTGACAGGGGGTGGCATCCCCTCCACAGACCATGGAAGGGAAGCTTAGTGATGTTGGCACGATGCCTGGGCGCAGCGATTCGGGGCCTTGACGCCCACCCGGTGCGGATCGAGGTGGACATTGCCCCCGGCCTACCGGGATTGCAGATGGTGGGGTTGGCGGACGCGGCGGTTCAGGAATCCCGGGAACGGGTGCGGGCCGCCCTGCGCAACAGCGGCCTGCGCGTCCCCCTCACCCGAGTGGTGGTGAGCCTGGCGCCCGCGGATCTGCGCAAGGAAGGGCCCGCCTTCGATCTCCCCATCGCCCTGGGCCTCTTGATCGCCAGTGGCCAGTTGCCGGCGGAGCGGATGGAGGGCATCTGGAGCGCGGCGGAACTGGGCCTGGACGGCGCCCTGCGCGGCATCCGAGGGGCCCTGTCCTTGGCCCTGGCGGCCAGGGCCGGAGGCGCCAAGGCCTTGCTGCTGCCTTGGGGGAACGCGGCGGAGGCGGCGTTGGTGGAGGGGCTGCCCGTGTATGGGGTTCACACCCTGGGGGAAGCCCTGGCGGTGCTGCACGATCCGGGAACGGCCCGCCCGCCCCGATCCCGTCCCCCGGCCCCGCCCGCGGACCGGGGCCCCGACTTGGCCGATGTCCAGGGGGCCAGCCATGGGCGACGGGCCCTGGAAATCGCCGCGGCGGGGGGCCATCACCTGCTCCTGGTGGGCCCGCCAGGAAGCGGCAAGACCATGCTGGCGCGACGGCTGGCGGGGCTCTTGCCACCCCTGTGCCGGGAGGAAGCCCTGGAACTCACCCGGCTCCAATCAGTGGCGGGCCTGATCCCGGAGGGCGGGGGGCTGGTGTGGCGGCGACCGTTCCGCTCTCCCCACCACAGCTGTTCCGCGGCCGCGTTGGTAGGGGGTGGGGCGACCCCTCGCCCGGGCGAATTGAGCCTGGCCCACATGGGGGTGCTGTTCCTCGAGGAGTTGGGCGAATTTCGCCGGGGGGTGCTCGATCAACTGCGCCAGCCCCTGGAGGACGGCGAGGTTTGGATCACCCGCAGCCGCCAGCAGGCGCGGTTTCCGTGCCGCATCGTCCTGGTGGCAGCCACGAATCCTTGCCCCTGCGGGTGGTACGGCGAGCCGGGCAAGGAATGCCGCTGCTCGGAAGGGGAACGGCGGCGCTACTGGGCCCGTCTATCGGGTCCGCTGCTGGATCGCATGGATCTCCAGGTGGTGAGGCGCCATCCCGACGCCCGGGACCTGGCCCAGGTGGTGGGACAGCGGACCAGGCGCGCCCAGGGGGACGGGGCCAGGGAGGACAGTCGAACGGTGGCCATCCGGGTGCGGGCCGCGCGGGCACGCATGCGTCAACGCAACCCGCAAGGCTGCGGCAATGGCTTGCTTCCCGCCGAGGAATTGGGACCGGTGCTCCGGTTGGAGGAGGGGGCCCAGACGCTTTGGGAAGCCACCCTGCAGCGGCGCCAACTGACGCTGCGGGGTGGGCTCAAGGTGTTGCGCCTGGCTCGCACCATCGCCGACCTGGCGGGCCAGGAGCAGGTGGGGCGGGCCGCCATCGCGGAAGCTTTTAGCTACAGGACGTTTGATCAGCTGATGTAATTCCCGATCAAGACCAGACGCCGCGACGGCGGGAAGGGATGCCATGGAAGGGCTGCACGCCCACCAGGGGGGGCTGGTGAAGCGCCTCTTCGCGGGGATCGCCGAAGGCATGACGCACCATTTCGGCGAGCCAACGGCCAAAGGACGACAGGGAGCCGGAGGTGGGATGGGCCATGGCC
>JBKCVY010000035.1:0-3249 GCA_046317475.1 Cyanobacteriota bacterium
CATCGACGCCATCGACGCCGCGCCAGCCAGCGCCACCCTCACGCTGGAACTCAACGCCCGCTTCCTGAACCAATCCCCCGCCCAGCGGCAAAGCCAGTCGGAACGGTGGCTGGAGCGGGCCGCTGGGCTGGGCTACGGCCATCTGCGGCTGGTGGATGGCCAAGGGCGCTTACTGGGGCGCGACGCATGGGTGGGGGGCGGCATGCTTCTGCTGCGACCACCGGACCCTGAGCTGGCGTCCCCATGATGCGCCAGGATCCCCCCGATGCGTCGGCCACCGTGATGGAGGGGATCGGGTTTTCAGGCGTTCGGCTGGACGCGCTGGCGGATCTTTGGGGCACGCCCCTCGGGCACGCCGCCGGGGCCGCTCAGGAACCCGGAACGGAGTTCGGAAGCGCAACGTGCCTGACGGGTGTCTGCACCGACAGCCGTCGCCTGCGGGTTGGGGAGTTATTCATTCCCCTCGTCGGGGAGCGGTTTGATGGCCACGGCTTTCTGGAGCGGGCGTTGCTGCCTCCGCGGGGCCAACCGGCCGCTGCCGCCGCCCTGGCCCAACGCGACCGGCTGAGCCCCAGTGCCGCCTCCGACCTGGCGCGTCGCAGTGGCCGCCCCCTCTGGCTCGTCGAGGACACCCTGCTGGCCTACCAGCACCTGGCGCGTTTTTGGCGGCGACGGCTAGGGCTCCCCGTGGTGGCGGTGACCGGGTCGGCGGGGAAGACCACCACCCGCGAGCTGATCCGCGCTTCCCTGGCGCCCCTCGGGCCAGTGGTGGCGAGCAGCGGCAATGAAAACAACGATGTCGGCGCCCCCCTCACCCTATTGAAGGCAGGGGAAGACACGGCGGTCGTGGTGGTGGAGATGGGCATGCGGGGTCCCGGTGAAATCGCGCGGCTGAGCCATTGCGCTGAACCCGACGTCGCAGTGATCACCAACATCGGCACGGCCCACATTGGGCGATTGGGGAGCCGGGAAGCGATTGCCGCCGCCAAGTGTGAGATCTGCGATGCCCTCGCGGCGTCGGGCGTTTTGGTGATTCCCGCCGCCGATCCCCTGCTGGAGGCGGCGCTGGCCCCGGGCTGGAGCGGTCGGGTGGAGCGGGTGGCACTGGCGGATGAATCCCTGGGGTTGCCAGGGGGGCCGGCGGCCAGCTGGGTGGGCCGCTTGGTGGAGGGCGGTGGCGCCCTGCGGTTGGAGCGATGTCCAGCGGAGGTCCAGTTGGAGGGAGGGGCCGGGTCGTTGATGCCCCTGCCCCTGCCCGGCCGCCACAATGCCCGCAATCTGCTGCTGGCCCTCGCGGTGGCCACCACGTTGGGGGTGCCAATGGCCGCCCTCACCTCTCTGGTGGTGGAGGTACCCGGGGGCCGCAACCGCAGCCTGGCGATCGGAGGTGTGCGGGTGCTCGATGAAACCTATAACGCCTCCCCTGAGGCCGTGCTGGCGGCCCTCCAACTGTTGGCGGAGTCCCCGGCGGGCCGCCGTTATGCGGTGTTGGGCACCATGCTGGAGTTGGGCGACCAGAGCCTGGCGCTCCATGGCCAGGTGGCGGCACGGGCGCGAGACCTGGGGCTGGATGGTTTGGTGGTGGTGGATGGGGGTGCTGAGGGGGATGCCATGGTGGAGGCCGCCCGCGGGATGTGGCGACTGGCGCGGGTGAGGACGCCCAAGGAGGCGGCCGAGCCGCTGGGGGCTTGGTTGGCGCCAGGGGATGCGCTGCTGCTGAAAGGCAGCCGCGGCGTGGCCCTGGAAACCCTGATCCCCCTCTTGCAAGCCACCTTGGAGAACAACGATGCGTCCCCCCGTTAACCCCAGGCGTCTCCAATCCCCACACCAGGACCCCACCGGTCTTGAAACCGGGCCCAGTCCTTTTAGGGGACGTGCTCGCGGGGCCACGTTTCGGGCGACGGGCCTGCGCCTGGCCCTTGGGTGGTTAGGCGTGGTGGGTCTGAGCGCATGGGTGGGTCTGGCCCCGGGTGACGGGATGGCGGGGGTGGAGGCCGTGGACGGACCGCGCGCTCCCGAACCCTCCACCCTGGCGCCGGTGGATGGGGAGGCCGTCCGCCAGCGATACGGTGAGGAGGCCCTATTTCGACTGAAACTGGGTGTGGAGGCCGGAGAGCGTGCCCCTGCGCCGCCGTCCGGCACGGTTGGGAGGTGTGGGGGTGGTTGGGCCAGCTCACCACAAGCTCGCCTCTTTCAAGCGGCTCTGGAACGGAAGCGGTGGTATGAGGCGGGTGAGGCGCTGGGCACATGGCGCCGCCAGTGCGGTGGCAGCGGCGGAAGGGGGGGAGTGAATTCCTGAAGCCCGCCTCGATGCGGGCCGCCCAACCCAAAAGCTTGGCCTGAGATGGTGCCCCCTGGTCCAGCGGGGGGCGGCGTCATGGTTTGGCGAGAGAAAATGGGCTGGGCACCATCAACCGGTTATTTGTGGGAAAGGGTGAATAGCGCCTGATCTGAAGAGATTAATTTCCCTCAAAGAGTCGCTGGTCGGCCTTGCAACAGGCTGCGACGTTGTGTTGGCCCATCCATAAGCCTCTCACTAAGCCTCTCCGCTCGGCTGGTGTTCAGCGAATAGGTCAGGAAGAGTGGTCTCGCGTCAAGTCCGTTAGCCGGCGGCCAACTTCATTGACGCTGCACAAGAGGAGGTGGAATGTGTTGGTCGTTCGGCCGCCTTGCAAGGCCGCACAACAAAAAACCCCTATCTTGCGACAGGGGCTTGGAGAATCAATGATCCCGGAGGATCGATCAAACTCAACCGATGGAAGGAGCCACAAGTGCCACAGGGGTGGCTTCCGCGGAGGCCAGATCCAGGGGGAAGTTGTGCGCATTGCGCTCGTGCATCACTTCCATGCCCAGGTTGGCGCGGTTCAGCACGTCTGCCCAGGTGTTCACCACACGGCCTTGGCCGTCAAGGATCGACTGGTTGAAGTTGAAACCGTTCAAGTTGAAGGCCATCGTGCTCACGCCCAGGGCCGTGAACCAGATCCCCACAACCGGCCAGGCGGCCAGGAAGAAGTGCAGGCTGCGGCTGTTGTTGAAGCTGGCGTATTGGAAGATCAGGCGACCAAAGTACCCGTGGGCAGCCACGATGTTGTAGGTCTCTTCCTCTTGGCCAAACTTGTAACCGTAGTTCTGGCTCTCGCTCTCGGTGGTTTCACGCACCAGGGAGGAGGTCACCAGGGAGCCGTGCATGGCGGAGAAGAGGCTGCCGCCGAAGACGCCCGCCACACCCAGCATGTGGAAGGGGTGCAT
>JBKCVY010000036.1:0-6407 GCA_046317475.1 Cyanobacteriota bacterium
CGACACCGCCACGGTGAACAAGGCGTTGGACCGGGTGCGCCAGTTCCTCGCTCGGGAGCTGGGCCTGGTGCCCGCCGATCGCGACAACACCGCCTGGAACTTCCTCTGGGTGGTGGAGTTCCCGATGTTCGAGGTCAACGCCGAGGAACGGCGCCTGGAAGCGCTGCACCATCCCTTCTGCGCCCCCAACGCGGAAGATCTGGGCGACGATCCGGCCGCCTGGGCGGAGCGGCTGCCCACCGCCCGTGCCCGGGCCTACGACCTGGTGCTCAACGGCCTGGAGCTGGGCGGCGGCTCCCTGCGCATCCACGACTCCGCTCTGCAGCGGCAGGTCTTGCAGACGATCGGCCTGCCCCTAGAGGAGGCGGAGGCCCAATTCGGCTTCCTGATGGAGGCCCTCGACATGGGCGCCCCACCCCATGGCGGCATCGCCTTTGGCCTGGATCGGATGGTGATGCTCCTGGCCGGCGAGGAGTCGATTCGCGACACAATCGCCTTCCCCAAAACCCAGCAGGCCCGCTGTCTGCTGACGCGAGCGCCGGCGGGCGTCACGGACAAGCAGCTGGGCGAGCTGCATGTGGCCAGCACCTGGGTGGACGAGGACGGGGCGACCTGAGGCGATCGTCGATACGGGTTGGACGCCCTGGCGCTCGTCGGCCCCAGCGGGTGGGCGTGGTGCAAAACGCGATGCCGTGCTCCAATCGGACCCATGGTCAGGCGCTGGGATCGGCGGTGGATCTTGGGGAGCCCATCGAAATCCCGAAGCAAATCCCCTGAATCGCGCAATCGGTCCCCGGGGCTTGCCATGGTGATGCTGTTGCCCCTCCCCCTTGCGCAGCGCCTCCTCCACCGATGTTGTGCGTCAATACCTGCGGGACATCGGCCGGGTGGCCATGCTCTCAGAAGAGGAAGAGCTCACCCTCGCCCGTCTGGTGCGGCAACGCCAGCAGCTCCTGGAGGAACACCCCGACATTGAGGCGCCCGGTACGGCCCTGGCCGGGGTCGCCCAATCCAGGGGGCTGAGCGAGCAGGCCCTGCGCCAGCTGCTGCGCCAGGGGCGCCGCGCCAAGGAACGCATGATCCAAGCCAACCTGCGGCTGGTGGTAGCGATCGCCAAGAAATACCAGCGGCAAGGCATCGAGTTGTTGGACCTGGTGCAGGAGGGCACCCTGGGGCTGGAGCGCGGCGTGGAGCGCTACGACCCCACCCGGGGCTTTCGCCTGTCCACCTTTGTCTATTGGTGGATTCGCCAGGGCATCACCCGCGCCATCGCCAACCAGAGCCGCCTGATCCGCCTCCCCTCCCACGTCAGCGAAAAACTCAGCCGCATCCGCAAAGCCCAACGGGAGTTGGCCCAACGCCTGGGGCGCTCGGCCACCCTGGCGGAACTGGCCGAGGAACTGAGCCTCAATGAGGCGGTGCTGCGCCACACGTTGGAGCGCCAACCCCAGCCCCTGTCCCTCGATGGGCCTCGGGGCGGGGATGGGGACACGGACCTGCTGGACCATCTGGAGGATGCCCAGCACTCCCCGGAGCTCCACCTCATCCGCCAGCACTTCCACGAGGCGATCGAATCCCTGCTGGGGGAGCTGAGCGAGCGGGAAGCGCTGGTGTTGCGGGAACGCTTTGGCCTCCAGAGCGACCAACCCCGCACCCTCACGGAAATCGGGGCGGACCTGCGCCTCTCCCGGGAACGGGTGCGCCAAATCGAGGCCCAGGCCCTGCAGAAGTTGCGCCAGCCCTGCCAGCACCAACGCATGCGCGAGTTTCTCGGCAGCCTGGATTGAGGCCCGCCCCCCAAGCCCCCGCGCCCCGGGAGGCCTCGCGTCCAGGAACCCGGCGGCCCGCCTTCGCACGAATCAGGCCCGGTAGATTAAGGATTGCCCGTCAACCCCCATGACCGCCCCCAGCCGGAGCCAGCCCACGAAGTTTGTCTTCGTGACCGGCGGGGTGGTCTCCAGCATCGGCAAGGGCATCGTTGCCGCCAGCCTGGGCCGCCTGCTCAAGAGCCGCGGCTACAGCGTCTCCATCCTCAAGCTCGATCCCTATCTCAATGTGGATCCGGGCACCATGAGCCCTTACCAGCATGGCGAGGTGTTCGTCACCCAGGACGGAGCCGAAACGGACCTAGACCTTGGCCACTACGAGCGTTTCACCGACACGGCCCTCAGCCGCCTCAACAGCGTCACCACGGGCTCGATCTACCAGGCGGTGATCAACAAGGAGCGTCGGGGCGATTACGAGGGCGGCACCGTGCAGGTGATCCCCCACATCACCCGGGAAATCCGCGAGCGCATCCACCGGGTGGCGGCCAACAGCGGCGCCGATGTGGTGATCACGGAAATCGGCGGCACCGTGGGCGACATCGAATCCCTGCCGTTCCTGGAGGCGATCCGGGAGTTTCGCGGCGAGGTGGGCCGCCACGACCTGGCCTATGTGCATGTCACCCTCTTGCCCTACATCGGCACTTCGGGCGAGCTCAAAACCAAGCCCACCCAGCACTCCGTCAAGGAGCTGCGCTCGATTGGCATCCAGCCCGACGTGCTCGTCTGTCGCAGCGACCGGCCCTTCAGCGACGACCTGAAGGCCAAAATCGGCGGCTTTTGCGGCGTCCCCACTCGGGCGGTGATTCCCGCCCTGGATGCCGACAGCATCTACGCCGTGCCCCTGGCCATGGAACAGGAGGGCCTCTGCCGCCAGGTGCTCGATGTGCTCGGCCTGGCCGATCACCCCAGCGACATGGAGCGGTGGGAGGAGCTGGTGCGCAAGCTGCGCCACCCGGGCCCCGCGGTGAAGGTGGCGCTGGTGGGCCAATATGTGCAGCTCAACGACGCCTACCTCTCCGTGGTGGAGGCCCTCCGCCACGCCTGCCTGGAGCAAGACGCCTCCCTCGATCTGCGCTGGATTTGCGCCGAGCAGATCGAAAGCCAGGGAGCGGCGGCCCTGCTGGACGGGATGGACGCGGTGGTGGTGCCCGGTGGCTTCGGCCATCGGGGAGTGGATGGCAAGGTGGCGGCGATCCGCTGGGCGCGGGAGAGCCAGGTGCCGTTTCTGGGACTCTGCCTCGGCATGCAGTGCGCCGTGATCGAATGGGCCCGCAACCAGGCGGGACTGGTGGGCGCCACCAGCGCGGAACTGGATCCCGAGTCCCCCCACCCCGTGATCGCCCTGCTGCCGGAGCAACAGGACGTGGTGGACCTGGGCGGCACCATGCGCCTCGGCGTTTACCCCTGCCGCCTCACCCCCGGCAGCCTGTCCCAGGGGCTGTACGGCGAGGAGGTGGTCTACGAGCGGCATCGCCACCGCTATGAGTTCAACAACGCCTACCGCAACCTTTTTCTGGAATCGGGCTATGCCATCGGCGGCACCTCCCCCGATGGCCGGCTGGTGGAGCTGATCGAGCTGCCCCACCATCCGTTCTTCACCGCCTGCCAGTTCCACCCAGAATTTCTGTCGCGCCCCGGCAAGCCCCATCCCCTCTTCCGGGGGCTGATCGGGGTGGCCCAGCGGCGCCAGGTCGATACCAATGCCGATGCCGTGGCTAGCTCCAGCGCGCCTGCCATTTGCGCCAGCCATTGAACGATGGTGATCCGGTGAACGGTCGTGATCTGGGATTGGCGACAGCCGTTGGCCCGCGCCGACCAGACAGGCTACGTTCCTTCAGATTTTTGAGAAGATTGTGACGGCAAGAAGCTTGGCAAAAGCAATAGCGAAGTCCCTCATCAGCCCCCTGGGAGTGATGCTTTTCTCCGTCGCCCCACCGTCCCTCCCCCTCCGGGGAAAGGCCCTGCTGCCAGAGACCATGTCTCAGGAGGAGGTGCGGCTGATCCTCGCGACCATCAGCAAGAGCTCCAACCTGCATCTTATTTATCAGGACTATCTTGAGAACCGGGATGGCCTTCAAAAGACGGCCGAACGCATCAGCCTTGCCCAGGCCCTGGCCAGAGGTGTGGCCGCCAGCCCCCTGCTGGCCAGCACGGTGGCGGACATCCAGGCCTCCGAATGGGGCGGTGTGGCCATCCAGCGGGAATGGGTACCCAGCCTGAGCTTCAAAACCTCAACCCCTGGCGTGTTGGGTTACAGCTCCACCACAACCCAGCTCACCACCAAACAGGAGGGCCGGACGGCTTCGGATCAGGTGAGTTTCAAGTACGGGATCCAATCCAATCCCTACGCCGATTTGTCCTGGTCCTTTTTTGATGCCACCCGCGGCGCGCGCCAGTCGGCCACGGCGAGCCGCACCGAAGCACTGCGCAACCGGTTGACCTTCACGACCCGTGAATTGGTTTTGGCCATCCAAACCGCGTACACGTCACTGCAGGCCGCCCTGGGGCGGGAAAACGATCTGATCGAGCTCTTCGATCAAGCGGTCTTGGTGTACATCCGCGCCAGTACAGCCCAACGAACCGAAGGGGAAACGAGTCGGTTGGAAGCCCAGGTGGTGTCCCTGCTGGTCGCCAGAATCCGGGCCCACAAAGACAGCATCCAAGCCGCCAACGCCCTGGCCAACCTGCTGAATCTAGAGCCTGGAGCGCTGGCGCTGCCCTCCGAGTCCCCCAACGTGATCCCCATCTGGCCCCTCTCGCGGGACGCCTCCATCCAGCGCGCCCTGGAGCGGCGAGAGGAACTGCGGGCCAATGCCTTGGACACCCAAGCCCTGTTGGCCGATGCCCGTGCCATCCGGTTGAAGGTCCTCCCGGCGTTGGCCCTGTCGGGCCAGCTGCAGCGCGCCACCGGCAACCAACTGACGGACAGCTTCGATGACCACCAAGCGAACATGCGAACGCGCAGTACGGGCACCACCACCTTCGCGGGTCTCACATTTGACTGGAAGCTCTTTGATGGCGGCATCCGCAACGCCGAAGCCGATGGCACGGTGGCCAAAGCCAGGCGCACCCTCGCCCAAGGCCAGTTGACCCGCCTCGCGATCAGCAGGGAGGTGGCGGACGCCTATGCCGCCTTTGTGGCGTCAAAAATCCAAGTGGATGCCGCCCGTGCCGATGTGGACGCCTCCCGTCGCTCGCTGCGGAGCGCCATGGCCCATTCCGACTCCGGCCAAGACACCGCCGCGGGCACCACCGTGGTGCAGGCCCTCACCAAACTGCAATCCGCCCTCGACACCTATCGCACCCTGGTGGCCGAGCAGAACGTGGCCATCTACCAGCTCCATCGCGCCACCTCCACCTGGACCGAGCCAATCGAAGCCCTGGTGTTGGACCACTACCGCCGCTGGCTTCCCGCCGGGTCGGCGGGGGGAAGCCACGCGCCATAGGGTTGGGCAGCCTTGCTGTTCCGCCCACACCATCTCCGTGCCAGCCCCAGTCCCGGCCGATTTCCCCATCGTGGAAACCTTCCACTCCCTTCAGGGGGAGGGCCTGCACACGGGGCGGAGCGCCTTTTTTGTGCGCCTAGCCGGCTGCGACGTGGGCTGCCCCTGGTGCGACACCAAGCACTCCTGGCCGGAAGCCGCCCATCCCCGCCTGGCGGTGGCGGAGCTGGCCCGCCAGGCCCAGCGGGCCCGGGAGCAGGGCGCCGCCTTCCTGGTGGTCACCGGCGGCGAACCCCTCCAGCATGATCTCGGTCCCCTCTGCGCCGCCCTGGCCGCCTGCGGCCTGCCCCTGCACCTGGAAACCAGCGGCGCCCATCCCCTCAGCGGCCGTTTTGATTGGCTCACCCTTTCGCCCAAGCGGCACCGCCCCCCTGGAGAGGATCTGCTGGCTGCCTGCGATGAGCTGAAGGTGGTGGTGGTCGAGCCGGCCGACCTCGCCTTCGCCGAAGCTATGGCGCAACGGGCCCGCAAGCTGCGCCCGGTTGCCGGGGCCCGTGGAGCGCTGACGGCGGACCAGGGACCGGGAGCGGCGGAGGCGTTGGCGACGCCAACCCCGGCGAGCGCCAGCCCGGCGCTGCTCCTGCAGCCGGCCTGGGGAGAACCGGAGGCGCAGCGACTGGCCATCGCCCACGCGCAACGCCATCCCCAATGGCGCCTCAGCCTGCAAACTCACAAATGGTTGGGGGTGCGCTAGAGGGGGGAAACCAGAGGCGTGGGCGGGCACGGATGCCCACCTCCCCGAAGCCCCCCTCAGAACGGTTGGGCGGACCGCTCGCCGGGATCCGGACGCCAAAGCCGCCAGCGCACCTCCAGATCCTGCGGCGCCACAACCACGATCGGCAGCCGGGGATTCACGGGCACCAGGGCGGGCGCCCCGCCCAACCGCACAAACGTCCGCCGCGGCCCCTGACCCGGGCAGGCCATGCGGGTGGACACCAATTGGCTACCGCCCTTCACCCGAAACAGCGGATAGCCCCAGCCGGGCACGCTGTCCTCCACCCCCGCGCCCTGGAGAAAGTGCCGGTTGCAATCCACCAGCATCCAACGGCCCAGGATCAGCTCCACCCGCTGCTCCCCC
>JBKCVY010000037.1:0-2928 GCA_046317475.1 Cyanobacteriota bacterium
AATGAACGTCGAACTCCCGCTGGAGGTGGTTTGGATCGAACCCCGCATGGTTTTGCCGTCGCAGACAAGCTGATCCAGTTCCGCTGCGCCACCAGGGATCTGGGCGATCGTCCAATCACGGATGGCCGCACAGAGCACCGCGACGTCCATCTGCTGGAAGAAGTAACGGAAAGCCGAATCGGATGGCGGACGCCGCAGCTCGATCCCCAGTGAGCTGGTGAGGGCGATGTGGTGGCGGATGGCGAACCGCTCGAGATCACGAAGGCTCTTGCAGCCGCTGAGGATGCCGAGAACAGCGACCAGAAGGAAATACCAGGCCGGGATGCGGATCCCACGTCGCATTCGGATGTCCGGGATGGCGCGCAAGAAACTGATCAGGTCAAGATCGGTTGCGGCAGAAAGGGATTCAGACAAGGGGACACAGCAATCCCGCCAAGGACACCGTAAGCGGAGCACCTTGGCCAGACCACTTGGGACGGACTTTAAATCTGCCCTGGGAGTGTTCAGGGAAGTAGTTGTCCTTTTGGTGGCGGCTCAGGAAAATGGCGATGTTGGAAGTCACTCCTTGAACTTTTCAAAGTAAGCAGGGTCAACATCGTATACAGTCCGCTTGAAAACGCCAAGCTCAACCCGCTGGAACATTTCAACCAGTTTATCCCCGTCAACCAGCTCGACTTGAGGTGCGCCTTCCCTGTTCGCTTCCTGGATAGCAGCATTGCTGAACCCTGATGTAGTGATGATGATTCCCTTTTCGGCTCTGCCCAACATTGTGTTACGGAAGTCGCCAACTTGAGCGCGAGAGACCAAGTTGCCTTTGGCATAGCGTTTGCATTGAAACAGCACTCTGAAGCTCACAAATGGATTAATCTCAAGAGTCCCATAACCATCGATTCCGCCATCCGCAGAGCCACCAGTTACTTCAACGTTCTCAAAGCCTGATTCCCTAAGAAGCTCCCTGCAGACTTTCTCAAAGCCTGTAGGACTTATTGACCTCAGAGTACTCAGCAAATCAAGTTTGTCGCCCTGATCTGGATCTTCCGTTGAGTCTTGTGGAGGCAACAGCTCTTCTTCAGCTTCTGGTGCTTCTCGCTTCTGCTTGCGATTCTCGGCGTGAATCGAAACCCACTTCAGAAAGATATCGCGGCCTTCCTTGTTGCCAAGATGGGTGTTGCGGCCCTTCTCCGTCAGCGTCCAAGTTCCATGTTTAGATGAATCCAACAGCCCTTCCCAGACAAGATACTGTCTTGCCCAAGCGACTTGGTTATGGTACTTGCTCCCGCCTGATTTGAGAGTTTGATCTAATAACTCATCTGGCAATCCAAGATTTTTCGCTATACGCGCAGAAACCTCTCTCGGCCGCCCTGAATCCCCTAGATCTCTAAGCGCATCTAGGAGGGGTCCGAACCATCGAATGAACTCAGCCTGAGCCTTCTTTGTCATGACGAGGAGGATGCTACATCAATGTAGGTGGATTGCGCCAGGCTTGCTTTCCTGTACTTCTAACTTGTATTTGTCTGGATCTGTGAACCACGGCGCAAGCACCACCATGGCCAACAAAAACCAGTTTAGCAAGGCGCATCATGGGTGGTAAAACTTGTCGATGCAGGGTTTGTTGAGAGATTGTGTTAACTTTGTAATGTGGTTCCCAGCAACAGGGAAGCACATGTATCCGGTACTAGGGAATGCCTGCAGGGTTGCGGGCGCCCATGGGTCCACGATTGAGAACATGGGTGTAGATCATGGTCGTGTTCAGATCTTCATTGCCCATTAAGACCAAGTTGACTGCCCTTGCCCCAACTGTGCCCTCATCCAATGAGCTGGGCAACCCCGCGGATCCCCCCTGTGCAGGGCCCTCAATTATGGCAATAGCCAACCTCTCCCTTGAGGGGCGGTTTGCATGGATAGCGGAGGGGAATCAAAATGCGGTTGCCCGTGCCCAGATTGGTGAGCAGGGTGTTGCCTTGCGGTAACAGCTCCCTTCGCCACAGCCCGCCATAGCGGTCTCCCCAATACCTTGGCAGCCCGGGCCGAACGGGCGGGCGACGCACAAACCGACTGCGCAACCCATCCACCCAAACGATCCGCAGCTCATCCGCGGTCTGCTCATCCCGGCAGCGGATGACCTCCTTGTTGTACTCGCAGTCCTTCCAGCCGTCGCGGTGGATCTGGGGCACTGACGGCGTTGGGGTTTGGGAGGCGACTGGAGCCACTGGCGTGGCGCCGATGGCCGCGCACAGACAGGTCACCACGGTCAACACACGCATGGGTGGTCCCGGCAGGGGACCCTCACCTGTACCACAAGCGGGCCTGGCCTTCCTGGCGCGGACCTGATCCCTTGCGTCCCATGCTGCCAGCGTGTTCCCGGGGGATGGCGCCCGGGCCCGGCTTGCCGATGGCCCCGCCCCAATGGCCTGGGTGATTTTCGCTCCAACCGGGTGCAAGGCCATCGGGGCCTTAATCCCCAGCGCCAGTGACTGGTGGTGACCAGCGATCCCCAGGGGCTGAACAGCCGCGACGCGCAGGGGCGGATGCAGAGTGTGTTGGCCTATGGCGCCGTTGTGGACAGTGATCTCTCCAACCCAACGGGGTCGGCATGGTGTGGCGATGCATCGTCCTGTTCATCTTGACATTTGCGCACCTCAGTGGAACTCGCTGGACCAAAACGAGAGAGGTTCCATCCTTTCATTCGCCCCAGGCTGCATTTGCCCAAGCCATGCCCTGCGCGCAAGACCGTGATCTTCGCTCGCCCCCTTAAATGCGCCCTTTTCTTTGTGCTGGTTCATCGATACATTCCCCTAAAGAGTCATCCTTGGGCACATGTCACGACTCTTCATGCCCACGTCGGTTGGGGCTGGTTGTCCATACCTTTTGAACGGCCCCAACCAATCCAGTCGCCTCCTGGCATGGTCCATGAGTCACTTTGTGCAG
>JBKCVY010000038.1:0-4542 GCA_046317475.1 Cyanobacteriota bacterium
CCTACAGCCACAAGCGTCTGCGCTTTGTGGTGCACCTCTGCCGCTGGCGCTCGGGCGATCCCCAGCCCCTGGCTTCCCAGCAGGTGCGCTGGGTGGACCCCGCCGAGCTGCACGCCTATCCGTTCCCGGCGGCCAATGCCCGCATCATCGCGGCGCTGCATGGGCGGCTGGGGTGGGGGGACGGCAGTTCACGGGTGGGGAGTACCGCAGGGCAAAGACCGCGGGTACCGCGCGACGATTTGGAGCGTCCTCCGGCACCCAAAGAGGAGACGCCAGTTTAGACATCCCCAACATCGGCAGAAGCGATCGAATGACGCGCACAAAAAAACATTGATTGACTCAATTGAATTGAGCCATTGCACAGGACAGGGAATCGCCCCAACCGAACAAGTCTGGCCACAAACAAAATAATCCTTGGCCAGACGACCCCTGGCCAGGCCTTAATTTGAATCGCCCTGACTGGGGAGCACGCGGTTCCAATAGTCTTGCGCCTGCATGAATTCCTTCGGACAAGAGCGAGCACGCTGCGCCGGCAGGCCAGCAAGGACAACATACTGGGAATATCTTTCCGGGTCGCTCCCGTAGAGAATGCAAACAAGATTATAATATCGTTGTTCATTCAGCGGGTGTTCGTCCCAGTAACGACTCAGTTTCGCCTGATCCTTGCTGCGAAACCACAGCATGGCGGCGGTGATCATATGTTCGCCCAAATCGTTCTTGCGATCCGCCTTCGCGGCACCCGCAATACTGGAAGCCAAAATCGCTGAAAAACGATCAACTGCATCCTCTTCTGAGCCTGCGATGGGAAGGTTCCGTGTCTGGATGAGGGCATGGCCGAGCTCATGAAAAAAACACAATGAGCGTTAGGCCAACTGAGTTGTGAATCCAATCCTGAACGGTTGGCGAATAGGGTAGCATAAATTGCATATGCTCGATAATCAGTTCCTGGCACATAATAATCTCCCGCGTTTTGGGAGCAAAAAAGCATTGACCTCTCCACATTTCGGGAAGACGACTCTTACGTCCTTCGGAAGCACTCCTTCCTGCTTGAGATCATTAATCGCTGTCGAAATAATTTTCACATCCGCTTCAACGATCACCTCTGCCGGGCTGGGCTGGTTTTGCGAGACCGAGCCGCCATCCCCCCTGGGAAGTCGCGTTGACCCCTGGCGCTGAAGCGTCTCCGCCACCCCATGCGTTGGCATGGACAAAAGCAAAGACAATGGAGCTAGGAGGAGCTGGAAAGCCACGGAAATCGCCAGCCCACCTGCTCCCTTGGATAGACGAACAGCACACAAATTGCGCCATTTCACCATGGTAGACGTCTTGAAATGCGTATATATCCGTGCTGTCAAGGACCCGATCACCCGTATTGACCCTGTATTTTTTCTTGATATTCGACTGCCCAGGCGAAGTAGTGGCGAAGGTTTGAACCACGTTGCCCATGGGGAAAACGACGGGAGCGCAAGCGTTTGGAACCGCCGCACTGTGAGGGGACTGGTGAGGCCGATCAGGCTAGAGGCCGTAGGCCGTCCATCAGCCCACCATCCTGGATGCCAGTGGAAAGGCCTGAATTGCTTGCTTTCTCTCGCGCAGACCCACCGCAAGGGATCCTGCTCTTCAACGGTCCAGAGGCTTTCGCTCCAGGAGACAAGCCATCCTCCGTGCTGACAAGATAAAGTTTGACTTCTGCTTTTTGAAAGCGACAGTGAGTTGGCAAAGGGTCAGGAAATCGTCTGAATGGTCTCCATAACTCCTCCGCTGGCCATCGGAGAGGGGGGGCAACATTCTTCTGTTCCTGAGCCAACCCGTTGATATGGAGTCAGAATTTTTCAAAATCACTAAGATCAGATGCCTTCTAAGGCCAATCACATCAGCCTGCGATCATCCCTTTCTTCAAGATTACGAGATGCCAGCTTCTAGGCTGAATCATGATCTCAGGGCCACGAAGGCGATCGCCAAGCCCCCCAATGGGAGGTGCGTTTGGGCTGTAAGAGTGAGGCTGGGGTACCTTCTGCAAAAAATGTTCGTGGTAGGGGGCTATCACCGAGGGATTTGTTATTCCACAGCGGCAACACACAGCTGCAAGAAACCATGGGCAACCCGTTTCAATTCACGCTTCTTTCTCTGGTCTGTGCATTCCTTGTCCATGGTGCCCGTTTCCAGGTTCTCCAACGCGCTTTTCAGCCGGTCTCCACCGGCGCGGCCCTTCACGCCTGAAACTAGCCATCCCGCTGGCACCCCCCGATGCACCGATCCACCTTCTACGGCCGCCTGCTGGCAACCTGCCTGGGCCTGATGGTGTGCTTTGGCCTGCCCCTGCCCTGGAGTCAGCTGGCGTCGCTTGGTTATTTGCTCCTGGGCCTGGTGCTGATGGTGGGATGGGGCCGGGACCCGGCGGAGACGGACACCAAGCGGGGGCCCTTCACGTCCTACCGGCTGCTGGGCCTCGCCGCCATCGCCTTCTGGCTGCTGTGGGTGCTCACCCCCGTGGAGATGCGCACCACCGGCATCCCGGTGATCCTGCTCTGGACGCTCTTCGGGGGTTGGAGCGCCACGCGGCTGATCCGACGCTTGGCCCGAGAACGCCGGGTGAATGGCGCCGTGCTGCAGGGGGCCGTGGCGGGCTATCTGATGCTCGGGCTGGCCAGCGGCCTGCTGCTCAGCGGCCTGGAAACCATCCAGCCAGGCAGCTTCCGGGGGATTGATATCGGTCAGCAGAACAGCGATCTCCACGATTCAGTGTGGGGGCTGAACTTTGCCCATCTCAATTACTTCGCCTTCGTCAGCCTCACCACCATGGGCTATGGCGACGTGATTCCCCTCTCGCCGGCCGCCAGCATGATCTGCGTGATGCTTGCCATTGTCGGCACCTTCTACATCGCGGCGGTGATGGGTGTGCTGATCAGTCGCCTGACCGTTCAAGAAGCCGAGGAATCCCGCCGCCCCTGACCGCGGGATTCACCAAGGCTGATCGCGGCCTCGTTCGCATGCCCGCGCCCCGGTCAAAGGCCCCGCACCCCGGGCGAGACGGCGGGCGCGTTGCTGCGGGGAGCGAAGCGGTTGGCGTCCGCCTCCCGCTGTTGTTTCCAGCGCTGGCGTCGGGCGGCGTCCCGCTCCTCCCGTTCCCGCGCCGCTTCCACCTTGGCGGGATAGAGCTCGTCAAAAAACTTGCCCAGGCCCACCGACACGCTCAGCACCCCATCCATGAACTTGGGATCGCCCGTGAGCTTGCTCACGTCCCGGCCCACGGCGTTCCAGCGGTCGGTGAGCTTGCGGGCATTGGCGAGGGTGGCCTGCAGGTCCTGGGTGGTCTTGGGATTGTCGATGCGGGCCGCGACGGCGCGGGCATGGCGGGTGGCCGCGGCCGCTTCGGCACTGGCCCTGTTCAGGTTGGCCAGGATTGGATCCGCCTTCCGCACCGATGCGTTCAGCTCCCGCACCAACTGCTGCGCGTCCTTGACGAACACCTGGCCATCGCGGGAGAGCTTCTCCGTTTCGCCTGCTGTTTTTTCAAAGGCCCGGGTGGCCGCGGCCATCTGGGGTACCACCCGCTCCCGCTCGGCCTGGTTGAGGAGCCGCTGCACTGTTTCGGTGACCGACTCCAGGGTGGGGGCCGCCACCCCGGCCACCGTGCCGCCATCACACACCAGGCGTTGATCGTCACAGCCGGGCCCGAGCGGATCCGGCCCGGGGGGCAGGGGGGGACCCGAGCTGAGGAGGGACACCACGGAATCTCCCCCCAGCAGGGAGCTGCTGCCGATCCGGGCCACCACGGGCCGAGGCAGCCGCAACTTCGGATCGGTGATCTCCAGCTTGGCGATGACGCCCTGGCCGGTGACCCGCACGCTGCGCACATTGCCCACCTGCACGCCCCGATACATCACCGGTGACCGGTCAGCCAATCCGGCGGCATCGGCGAAGGTGGCCTGGATGGTCCAGAGATTGCGCTGCAGGGAGATCCCTTTCAGCCACAACCAGAGGCCCAGGCCACCGGTGATGGCGCCCAACAGTGAAAATCCCACCAAAGCTTCTCGAACACTGCGGCGCATGGGTGTCAGAGCCTGGTCGTCAGTGCTCAGCGGGTTGCATTGGCCCTTGCAGACTACCTGTCCTGAACTGAACAACGTAGGGATCAGTGCACTGTCGGTACTGATCCGCGCTGCCCGTCCAGCGGAAGTGGCCGCCATACAACAGCACCACCCGATCCGCACAGCGCTCGATCGTGCTGTGCACATGGCTCACCACCACGCCAGAGGCATGGGCCAGGCCCGTGGCCTGCACGATCAGGTCCTCAATGCGGGTGCAGGCCACCGGATCCAGGCCAGCGGTTGGCTCATCAAAGAGGAGCAAGGGCACCCGCTCCTCGCTCTCGGTGGGGTCGTGGATCAGGGCGCGGGCGAAGCTCACCCGTTTCTGCATGCCCCCGCTCAGTTCGCCCGGCAGCTGGTTCTCGATGCCTCCCAGTCCCACCGCCTCCAGGGCCTGATGCACCCGCTCGCGGATGTCCGGTTCCTTCAGGCGACTGAACCGGTAGAGCAG
>JBKCVY010000039.1:0-10397 GCA_046317475.1 Cyanobacteriota bacterium
CGGCAGAACAGCACCGCCAGGGAGGGCTCCAGCCCGCGGTTCGCCCAGCCGCCCAGGACCGGATCCACGTCTCCAGGTTGGCGGAGCCGCTGGTGGTTCAGGGCCAGCACCTCATCCCCCACCTCCAATCCCGCCGCCTCAGCCGGGCCATCGCGGGCCACGGTTTTCAACCGCAGCTCCCCATGGGGCGCCCGCTCAAGGTGCCAGCCCATGGCGGGAAGGGAATCCAGCTCCGGCTCTACCCGCAAACCCACATCCGCCAGATATTCTGAAAGATCAGGATCTTCGGTACTGGACAGCCAAAGGGGGAGAAGGGTGGACAGATCCTGGGCATGGTCGCTGAAGACCGCCAACAGATCCTTTTCCTGATATCCCGCTTCCCACTGTCCAAATCGCCGCCACAGCTGGCGCAGCACCTGGCTGAGGGCGGAGCCATGGCGCCGCAGGTGCAAATCCAACACCAGAGCCAGCACGGCTCCCTTGAGGTAATAACTGATTTGGTTGTTGGGCGAATAGGCATCCTGGCGGTATAGCTTCACCCAGGCCTCCAGGCTGCTGTCCCTGAGGCTTTGCACCCGTCGCCCCGCGCGGAGCAGGTACCGGTTCAGATCCTCCCCCAGGGCGTTGAGGGTGTCGGTTTCATCACACAAACCGCAGCTGCCCGGAAGCAAAAGGTCGTAGTAACTGGTGACGCCCTCCGCGAACCAGAGGGTGGGCACCGGCACCGGCTGTCCGTAATCGATCGGCGTCAACTCGCTGGGTCGGAGGCGCCGCACGTTCCATTGGTGCAGGTACTCGTGGGCCACCAGGCGCAGGAGCTCCAGGCGCCCCGCCGGAGTGGTCAACCGCGTGCGGCTGAACTGCAGCACCGCCCCGTGATGGTGCTCCAGGCCCCCAAACCCCTCTGCCAGCAGGTGAAGAACAAACAGATAGGGATCCCCTGGGGGACGCTCCACGCCGAGCAGGCGGCAGCAGGCCAGGCACACCCGCTCCACCTCCCGCAGCCAGTCCTCCATGGCGACGGGTTCCCCGCCCCAGCTCACCCAGCGGTGGGGAACACCGGCCACCGCGAAGCTGTGGCACGGGTGGGGCCCCACCTCCACGGGCGTGTCAATGAGCGCATCGAAGCTGTCGGCCCGCCAACGGCCCTCGCCCACCGCCGGCAAACTCAGAAAGGCATCCCATCCCTCCGGAAGGCGCAAGGCCAGCTCGTGGGGCTCCCAGCGCTCCCCCCCAATCTCCAGCGCCACCCCCGCCAGGGCCAGAAAGCCGTGGTCGCCGTTGAGGTGGCAAGTGCGGACCGTCAGCTCGGTCGCCTGGATTGTGTAGCACACCCGTAACGGGGCTTCATCGTCCAGCCGCAGCAGCCAGGTGGCGGGGTCCAGACGTTGGCTGGGCAGGGGCCGGGAGCCCTGCCACACCCGAAATCCCTCCAGGGTGCGGACGTAGTCGCGGATGAGGTAGGACCCTGGCGTCCAGCTCGGCAAGCGCAGTTCCAGCCGCCGATGGCGGGGCGTGAACTGGAGCTCCGCGTGAATCAGGTGCCGCTGGGGAACGCGCAGATCCAGGCTGAGCAGGGGCGTCAAGCGAGGTTCAGCGGGCCAGTTCAAGCACGGCCTCAGGCAGATGGGCGGAGGCCTCCCGGAGGGCCAGGCGGGCCGCATAGGTGCGGGTGATGGTTCCCAGGAGGGCGGGGAGCGTGGCGCCGCGGCTCAGGCGGGGCAAATCTCCCACCAGCGCCAGGGATCCATCCCCCTGCCGACGCCAGCCGAGGCGCAGGCCAGAGTCCAGATCGACCAGCACATCCACCGGATGCTCCTCGCCGGCAAACCCCACCAGCCGCCCATGGCGCTGGGGCTTGAGCTGGAGCGATTCCAAGGAGGCAACCAGCAGGTCGGCGTCACGCAGGACCGTTGGCAGGGTGGTGAAATGGGACATGGAGTTGGAACCGTTCAGGCGGCTGGCCGGGGGTTTCACCCCTCCCGCAAGCTGCGGGAAGCTGGCGGCACGCGACCGCCACACCAGCCAATGGATGCGCCAAACCCTAGCGATGCCGTGGAAAGTCTCCAGTGGCCATTGCCACAGCCCTGGCCCAGCCATCGCGCCCCCCTGCGGCTGGGGGTGATGGCCTCCGGGGCGGGCAGCAACTTTGAGGCCCTGGTGAAGGCCACCCGCTCCGGACCACTGCGGGCCAGCGTGGATCTGTTGGTGGTCAACCAGGAGGCCTGTGGGGCCAGGGAGCGGGCCCAGCGGCTGGGGATCCCCTGCCGCTGGCTGGATCACCGGGCCCATGCCTCGCGGGAGGACCTGGATGGGGCCCTGATCGAGGCCTTCCAATCCGTGGGGGTGGATCTGGTGGTGATGGCGGGTTGGATGCGGATCGTGACACCCCGCTTGATCGAGGCCTTCCCCGATCGGCTGCTTAACATCCATCCCTCGCTGCTGCCGAGTTTTCGGGGGTTGGACGCGGTGGGCCAGGCTCTGGCGGCTGGGGTATGCCTAACGGGCTGCACGGTGCACTTGGTGCGTCCTGAGGTGGACAGCGGACCGATCCTGGCGCAGGCGGCCGTTCCCGTGAAGCCCGACGACGATGCCGCTTCCCTGGCCGCCCGCATCCACGCCCAGGAGCATCGCCTGCTCCCGTTGGCGGTGGCCCTGGCGGCGCGGCGGCTGGAGTCCTGATTCGTCCGCGGGCCCTTGATCCCTCGGCGAATCGGGGGGGCGACGGATCAGGGGTAGAACGGCGACAGGGGCAAGCCCATCTCCGCCGGCAGGCCACTCATCAGGTTGAGGCATTGCACCCCTTGGCCCGCCTGGCCCTTGATGAGGTTGTCGATCGCGCTCATCACGATCAATTGGCCGGTGCGACGGTCCACCTGCACCGACAGCAGGCAGCGAGTGGTTCCCCGCACCCACTTCGTGGCGGGGTACGTGCCCACCGGCAACACCTCCACCGCGGGGCTGGAGCGGTAGGCCGCCCGCATCAGGGTGGTGCAGTCGTCCGCCGTGAGGCCCGGGTCCCGCAAGCGGGCATACACCGTTGCCAGGAGCCCCCGCACCATGGGGATCAGGTGGGGGGTGAATTGCACGTGCAGGGGATGGCCGCAGGCCTGGGCGCATTGCTGTTCAATCTCACTGGTGTGGCGGTGGCCGATCACGCCATAGGGGGCCACTGCCTCACCGGCTTCCGCCAACAACAGGTGCTCCTTTGCGGCACGTCCTCCGCCGGAGGTGCCGGTTTTGGCGTCAATGACAATGCCATTTAGCTCAATCAAGCCCTGGGTCAAGAAGGGCATCAGCGCCAAGAGGCTGGCGGTGGGGAAGCAGCCAGGGGCGGCGACCAAACGCGCCTGGGCGATGCGCTGGGCCTCCCACTCCACCAAGCCATAGATGGCCTCTTCGCAGAGGGGACCGTCCTCCCGGGGATGGGCGCGGGCTTCGCTGGCGTACACCTCCCGCCAGCGCCCAAGGGAGCGGTAGCGGTAATCGGCGGACAAATCCACCACCTTGACGCCCCTCTCGATCAGGGCGGGCACCAGCTGGGAGGCCAGTCCGTTGGGCAGGCTGAGCACGGCCAGATCCGCGGCGGCGGCGATGGCCTCAGGATCACAGGCCCGCACGACGGGATCCTCGGGCAGGGGTAGGAAGGGCACCAGTTCGCTCCAGCGCTTGCCGCTGCTCCGTTCTCCCCCCAAAAAGGTGGCCGTCAGCCGGGGATGGTCCCGCAGCAGCCGCAGGGTTTGAAGGCCGCCGTACCCACTGGCACCGATCACCGCGACGCGCCCAGCCGTCATCCCGCGCTCACAAACGGGTGACTCTAGGGCCCGAAGACGCCAGCCTCTCCGGGGGCCCTTCCGGCTCTATAAAGCACCATGAGCTCCGTGAATCTTTGTTCCGTTGACCCTCACTCCGGACCGTCCGGCCGGTGAATCCGTGCCCGCCATCCGCTTCGATTGCATCGCCGATGGCTTGGCGGCGATTCGCAATGGGGAATCGATCGTGGTGGTGGATGATGAAAATCGCGAAAACGAAGGGGATTTGATCTGCGCGGCCCAATTCGCCACACCGCAGCACATCAATTTCATGGCCACAGAGGCGCGGGGATTGATCTGCCTGGCGATGGAAGGCGAGCGCCTCGATGCCCTCGAGCTTCCCCTGATGGTGGATCACAACACTGACAGCAACCAAACCGCCTTCACCGTGAGCGTGGATGCCGGCCCCGAACACGGGGTGGGCACCGGGATCTCCGCGGAGGATCGGGCCCGCACCATCCAGGTGGCCATCCATCCCGAAAGCCGTCCGGCCGACCTGCGGCGCCCCGGCCATGTCTTTCCCCTGCGGGCCCGGGCCGGAGGGGTGCTCAAGCGGGCGGGCCACACCGAAGCGGCCGTTGATCTGGCGCGGCTGGCGGGCCTGTACCCCGCCGGCGTGATTTGCGAGATCCAAAACAGCGATGGCTCCATGGCACGCCTGCCCCAGCTGCTGCGCTACGCGCACCAGCATGGCCTGCGGTTGATTTCCATCGCCGATCTCATTCGCTATCGGCTGAACACCGAACGGTTTGTGCGCCGTCAAGCGGAGGCCAAGATGCCCAGCGCCTTTGGAGATTTCCGCGCCATCGGCTACCGCAACGAGCTTGATGGCAGTGAGCACGTGGCCATTATCAAGGGCCATCCCGACCGTGCTTCCGGACCGGTGCTTGTACGGGTGCACAGCGAATGCCTCACCGGGGATGCCTTCGGATCGCTGCGCTGCGATTGCCGGCCCCAACTTGAAACCGCCCTCCGCATGATCGAGGCCGCTGGCGAGGGTGTGGTGGTGTATCTGCGCCAGGAAGGGCGAGGCATCGGACTGGTGAACAAATTGCGGGCCTACAGCCTCCTGGACGGAGGATTGGACCCGGTGGAGGCCCATGAGCGGCTGGGCTTCCCGGCGGATCTGCGCAACTACGGCGTGGGGGCCCAGATCCTCAGCGACCTGGGCGTGCGGCGCCTGCGGCTGATCACCAACAATCCCCGCAAGATCGCGGGGCTGGATGGTTACGGCTTGCGGGTGGATGATCGGGTGCCTTTGGTAGTGAACGCCGGCACCCACAACGCGGCCTACCTCTCCGCCAAACGGCTGAAGTTGGGCCACCTCATGGACCCCCCTCCCGCGGGCGCGGGGGCGGAGGAGCCGGGCGAGGGGCAGGGGCCCACCGCCGTCCTGGCCTGGCAGGCCGACGCACCTGACCCCAAACGGGCTCACAGCCACCACCAACACCTGCAGGGCTGGGCGGAAGCCCGCCAATTGCGGCTGATGGTGGAAGACCATCCCCGCCTGCTCGCCCTGCTCGAGGGCCCTTCCCTGGCCGTTGTCCTGATGGCCCAACCCGGACAAAACCTGCGCGCGGCGGAGCTGGCCGCGGCGCTCACCCTCCTGGCGGGATGGCCCCACACCCGCGCGGTGTCGCTCCTGCTGGCCCCCGACGGCCCCCGCAGCAGCCATCCCTCCGCCCTGCTCGAACCGGAGCGCCGCCCCCTGGAGGAACTCCACCAGGCCGCCACCGTGGCCTGCCCCCGGCTCACCATGGAGCCGGGGGCGTTCATTCGCTGGCAAGCCTGAGGGTGGGGCCCGTTCGGGGCGACCAGGCGATGTCCTTACGGACGGGTCGCCAGGAAATCCGCCCTGCTCCAAGTGCTTGCCGGTGCCCAGGCCCTGTAAAACACTGGAAACTCCGTTGTCGTCCCCATGACCCTCTCCGCCGCTCCCGATCTCCGCACCGCCCGCCTGGGCGTGCTCGGAGGCAGCGGCCTCTACGCCATGGAAGGGCTGGAGGAGGTGCGGGAGGTGGAGGTTCATACCCCCTACGGTGCCCCCTCCGATGCCCTCCGGATCGGCCGCATTGGCGACCAGGAGGTGGTATTTCTGGCCCGCCATGGACGCCATCACACCTTCGCCCCCAGCGAAGTGCCTTACCAGGCCAACCTCTGGGCCATGCGCTCCCTCGGGGTGCGCTGGATCCTCTCCGTGTCGGCGGTGGGATCGTTGCGGGAGGAGGTGCGCCCCCTGGACATGTTGGTGCCGGATCAATTCATTGACCGCACCCACCAACGCCCCCTCAGTTTTTTTGGGGAGGGCCTGGTGGCGCACGTCACCGCGGCGGATCCCTTTTGTTCCAGCCTCAGCGCCATCCTCCAGGATGTGGCGGACAGCCTGATGCCGGAGGGGCGGGCTCTGCACCGCGGTGGCACCTACCTCTGCATGGAGGGTCCCGCCTTTTCCACCCGGGCCGAATCCGAGCTGTACCGGTCGTGGGGATGCCATGTGATCGGCATGACCAACCACACGGAGGCCCGCCTGGCGCGGGAGGCGGAAATGGCCTACGCCACCTGGGCCATGGTGACGGACTACGACTGCTGGCACCAGGAGCACGCCTCCGTCACCGTGGAGATGGTGATCGACAACCTGCGGGCCAATGCCTCCCTCGCCCAGCGGATTGTGCGCTTGGCGGCGGAACGGGTGGGCGCTCAGCGGCCCTCCAGCCCCGCCCACCGGGCCCTGCGCCACGCCCTGATGACCCCCGCCAGCCAGGTGCCGATCGCCACCCGTCGCCGCACGGAACTCTTGACCGCGCCCTACTGGGGTCCCCTGTCCGAAGCCGGGGAAGGGCTGGATGGGTCGGAGGGGTGAAGCGCCAGGTCCAGGGCCGTCAAGGTGGACCGCAGGGAAGGGCCATGCCGCTCCAGCGCCGCCCGTGCCGCGCTGGCCTCCAGTCCTCCCGCGGCCATCAGGAGCGCGCACTTCACGGACCCCTGGCTGTCCGCCAACAGGCGTTGGCCGCGTTGTCGATCCACTCCCGCCAGGTCGGACAGGATGCGCAGGGCGCGGTCTTCCAATTTGGCATTGCTCACGGACACATCCACCATGCGATTGCCATAGACCTTCCCCAGACGCACCATCACACCGGTGGAGAGGATGTTGAGCGCCATTTTTGTGGCCGTGCCCGCCTTCAGACGGGTGGAGCCCGTGAGGAGTTCCGGTCCCGTGAGCAGGCGAATGTCGATGTCGCAGGGCATGGGGGCCTGCGCGCTGGGGACACAGGCCATGGCAATCGCCAGGGCTCCCAGTGCTTTGGCGTGGTCCAGACCTCCGAGCACATAGGGGGTGGTGCCGCCCGCCGCAATCCCCACCAGCACGTCCCCGGATCTGAAGTGGCGCGCCTCTAAATCCTCAACACCCTGCGCCCGCAGATCTTCCAAGCCCTCGGAGCTGCGCAGCAGGGCGGGGGCTCCCCCGGCCAACACCCCCTGCAGCAGCGCCGGAGGCGAGCACATGGTGGGGGGGCCCTCGGCCGCGTCCAGCACGCCCAACCGGCCCGAGGTGCCAGCGCCGAGGTAAAACAGGCGCCCGCCCCGCTTCAGGCGCGGGGCGATGGCATCAATGGCCTCGGCCAGCTGGGGCGCCGCCCGATGCACGGCCCGCTGGGGCTCCAGGTCGTCCTGGCAAAAGAGATCCACCAGGGCGGTGGTGTTGAGTTGGTCCAGCCCATGGCTGGCGGGGTTGGGCTGTTCCGTGAGGAGATGGCCCCGATCCACACCGTTCACAGCAGACCCTCCAGGCGACGACGGAAGGCCTCCAGTTCCGGATCGGTGCTGGAGGGGGAAGCGTCGTCATCGTCCACGGGGGGGGGACCGGCGGCGTCCCTCCAATGGTTCACCTCCAGATTCTGGGCGGGCGGGGCGATCAGCAGGCGATCCTCATCGCTCTGGGGCAGGAAGCCCGCCGGCACAAACCGGGCCTCGTAGCCCGCCTGGGCGCAGAACAGCTCCACATCGTCCCGGGCGATCCGCTCCACGCTGGGCATGGGGAAATCTTGCGCTTCCAGCAGACCGGCATAGCGCTCCGCGTCCTCCGCGTCCTCGAAGAGGAGCACCACCGTGCGACCGGCCAGCTCGATGGAGTGGATGCCCTCCTCGTCGCTACCGGCATCAAACAGGAGCACATGCACGGGCATGGCACTGGAGTCACGGAGTCCCAAGAACGTTGTGTTTGACGTGGGAATTAGTGTCTCACCCGGAGGCGGTCAGCTCCCGCAGCCGGCGGTAGAGGGCTTCCTCCGCTTCGCTTAGCTGGGCGGGCACCACGATGCGCACCTCCACAATTTGATCCCCGGTCTCCTCCCCCAGGCGGAGGCCCCGGCCTCGCAGCCGCAACAGGCGTCCACTGGACGATCCGGACGGGATGCGCATCCGCACGGGACCCTCCAAGGTGGGAACCAGCCGCTGGCTGCCCAAGGCGGCCTCCGAGGGGGTGAGCTCAAGGGTGTACAGCACCCGCAAGCCGTCCACCCGCAGGCCCTCCGGCGTACGCACGCGCAGGTGGAGGAAATGGTCGCCCCCCCCCGGGGCCACCCCCGCCAACCGCAGCCGCCAGCCATCGCCGGCCAGGGGTGGCGTCCACACCTCCACCACCAGGCCATCACCCAGTTCCAGTTCCAATCGCTCGCCCGCCAAGGCCTGCTCGGGGGTGAGTTCCACCAGGGTCTCCCGCGCCAGGGCGGCGGTCACGGGGGGTGGCGGCGGCGGCGGGGTGGTGGTGACCTCGCTGTCCCGGCGCGGCCGAGCCTTCCCGGCCTCCCGCGGCAGGTCCTCCGGGAGGTCCACGGGGCTGACCTCGAGGGGAGGCTCCGCGGGGCCATCCAGCGCATCGAGGTAGGTTTCAAAGTCGGGAAATCCCCTGGCGAAGGGATCGGCCTCCCCGTCACTGGCGAAGGCCCCGTCCTCCCCCTCCCCCGTTTCCCAGGCACGCCGCCGCCGGGGATCGGAGAGCACCGCATAGGCCTCGTTGACGCGCTTGAAGCGCTCTTCGGCCACGGGATCGTTGCCGTTGAGATCGGGATGCCAGCGGCGCGCCTGCTCCCGAAAGGCCCGTTTCAGCCGAGCTGGATCCGCGCCTGGCTCCAGACCAAGCACCTGCCAGTAGTCCATGGCTTGGGAAGGGGTCATGGCGGGGATGTCAAGCGGACCCCCATGGATCGTCCTCGTCGCGGGGCCAGCGGCTGGCCCGTTCCCGGGGCGCGTCGTCTCGGAAGCGCTCTGGGCGGCGGGGACGCTCGTCCCAGGGATCGGAGCGCTCCCAACGGTCTCCCCGGGAGGGGGGCTCCCAGTTGTCCCAGTCATCGTCCGCGAAGAGCTCATCCTTCAGGGAGCCGAGCGTGTTCTTGAGGCCTTGCAGGGGGCCTGTCTCGCTGCGTTGCTCCGCGAGCAGGCGGCGGTTCAGGCCAAAGAGGGCCTCCTGCAACTGGCTGACGGCCAGTTCCAGGTCGGCGTCATCACAGGTCTGCTCCGCCAGCAGGTCCTGGAGCTGCCGCACCGCCAGCTCCACTCCCCGTTGCTGCCGTTCCGCCCCGTAGGGTCCCAACTCCAGAGCCGCGTCCCGCAGGCGCCGCTCCGCCTGGGACACCAGGGTGAGGGCCCGATTGCGGCGGTCGATGACCGCCCGCTTGCGCCGATCCTCCACGGCCTTGCGTTCCGCCTCCTCCAGCAGGGACTGGATCTCCTCCTCGCTGAGGTTGGAGCCGCCCTGAATGGACACGCTTTGCTGACGGCCGGTGGTGCGATCGCTGGCGGACACCTGAAGCAAGCCATTGGCGTCGATGTCGAACGACACCTGCACCTGGGGCACGCCGCGTGGGGCGGGGGGGATCCCCGCCAAACGGAAGCGACCCAGGGATTTGTTGTCGGCGGCCATCTGCCGTTCCCCCTGAAGCACGTGCACATCCACGGAGCTTTGGTTCGCTTCCGAGGTGCTGAACACGTCACTGCGCCGCACGGGGATGGGGGTGTTGCGGGGGATGAGCACTTTCATCAAGCCACCGATGGTTTCCAGTCCCAGGGAGAGGGGGGTGACATCGTTCAACATCAGGTCGCGCAGCTCACCGGTGAGGATGCCGGCCTGCACGGCGGCGCCAATGGCCACCACCTCATCCGGATTCACGGATTGGCAGGGGTCTCGGGGAATGAGGGTGCGCACCATGTCCTGCACCATCGGCATGCGGGTCGCCCCGCCCACGAGCACCACATCGTCGATGGAATCGGCGTTGAGATTGGCGTCCCGCAGGGCCCGCTGCACCGGGCGCAGCAGCCGATCCAGCAGCTCCGGGCAGAGGCCCTCAAAGGTGGGGCGCTCCAGGGTGGTCTCGATGTGCAGCGGACCGTCAGGCCCCGTGGCGATGAACGGCAGGGACAGGGGGGTGCTCCGCACGCCAGACAGCTCCTGCTTGGCCTTTTCCGCGGCCTCGCTGAGGCGCTGCAGGGCTTGGCGGTCGCGGCGCAGGTCCAGGCCATGGTCCCGGAGAAAGGCCTCCGCCACCCAATCCACGATGCGCTGATCCCAGTCATTGCCTCCCAGTTGCG
>JBKCVY010000040.1:0-6160 GCA_046317475.1 Cyanobacteriota bacterium
CCATGTAGCGCTCCTTGATCCGTAACGACAAAGCGGCGGGCATCGACAGGCTCCTGACCTCGATCAGAACCCTGCTGTCTCATCCTTGGACCCGCCTATGTAGTTGCGCGGACCCGCCTATCTAATTGTCGCCGTACAGCCATTGCCAGCTGAGAGGATCATGGCCTCCTGCGGATGTGACGCATGGCGGCCCCTAACCATTCCTCGCGATTGTTTTGGCATCGACCGCTGGGGGATTCCCCAGCGGACATGGGCAATTGTCCCTTGCTCCCCCACGGGCCAGGTTCGCCAAAGCAAACTTACGGCCAGCAGCCCGGAGGTGTTGCGCACGGTGGATCAGCTCCCCCGTCAAAAGCGTCCGTGCAATGCGCCACTGTCATTCAAGATGCGGAAGCCCAGCCACATCAGAACAAATGGAAAAATTCTTCGCGCGTGACGGCTCAGGTGAATGGCGACTAGGGGAAGGCGGGTGAGACGAAAGGACAGAAACAGCCAAGAGATGACCGCCGCATAACAAATAATCATAGTGATGAATGCGGATGCGAGACCACTAGTGGCAAGAAGAGGAATATATATCGAGAGATTGTTGCCACCATTGGAAATAGTGACTGCAGACACCTTATAGGTATGGTGTTGACGCAAGGCCTGATTTATGGGCAATCTGTTTGAAGAAAAACCACCACCATGAACTTCATTGTGAACACGAGCAGTCAGGTCCCGTATCTGGGTGGGTCTGAATAACTGAGCCAAGTTGAAGAGGCCAATCAGAATGGGCAAAAGGCCAAGCCAGCCGATGACCGCTAGAGGCACCGTATCCGCGAGCAAACGACTGGCCAGAAAACTGACGCTGATCAGAATGGAGAAGCCGATCAATTCGCCAACGACCACATGAACGGGACGAAAATGGCGGTTGGTTTCGCTGAAAAACCCAGTCAGGTAAATGTTGTCATCAAAGGTTGTGGCCATCGCAACCGCCACAGCCGCCTGCAAGGTGCCAATCACGCCATCCATGCCATCCCCGGCACCCAAATTGCGCAGTTGGTTTTGAACCTATGCAGCGAGCCCCATCACCAGCCGTGGGTGGAGGCACAGGTCGCTGTAGCGCAAATTGCCACGCGCCGGCGCATTGCATCGGTCCATGGTGTTGGATGGGCCAAGCTGACCGTCTTTCCGCGTGTTCGCCCAGCACTGGCGACTTCTCCTGGCGCTCCTGGGGGGAGCGGTGGCCATGCCGCTGCTCGGCGAAGTGGCACGGAGATTGCCCGCGGGCAATCGCACGCTGGAAACGGTGGGACTATTTGCCCTTTTCGTTTTGATTTGCCTGATGATCGACCGACTGCGCCCCTTCGCACGCCGATCCAAGGTCGCCCCACCCCCCGAGCCTCGGGAGGCACGCCAGCTTGGCCAGCTGCGGATTGGAGTGCCTGAGGGGTTGGTGCATCTCGAGGCGTTGCGTCACCAACATGGCTTGGAACGGCGTCTGGAGTCGCTGGGGGTCAAGGTGGAGTGGCGGGACTACATCTCAGCGTCTGCCCTGCTGCAAGCCCTGAACGGTGGCGAAATCGATTTCTGCGGTGGTGGGGGCACCCCCAGCATTTTTGCCCAAGCGGCGGATTTGCTGTTTGTGCGCGTCGCGCGCGACAAATACACCAATCCTGGCGGCGAGGCCATTCTGGTCGCCCATGGGTCAACCATGCATGCCTTACCCGATCTCAAGGGTTGTCGGGTGGCGGTGGAGGAGGGATCCACAGCCCATTATGTGCTGGTGCGAGCCCTCACCATGGCGGGCCTGGATCCGGCCGCGGATGTGGAGATGGTGTTTCTCTCCCGTTCCGAGGCCCTCCCCCTCTTTCGTTCGGGGGAAGTGCAAGCTTGGTCCGTATGGGTTCCCTATGCGGATTCACCGCGCCGCAAGGACTACCCGGGCCGCTCCATCGCCAGCCTGCAGGATCTCTTTGATGATGATCCCAGCCTGCAGCTGCCCACCCTCTATTACGCCTCCCAGGAGCTGGTGCGCAACTATCCGGCCATCCTCAAGTTGGTGCTGGAGGAGATCAATGAGGCCGGGTCCAAGGTCAACCGTGACAATCTGGCGGCGGTGGAGCGCCTGCGGGAGCAACTGCAAATCAGCGACGAATGGCTCGACCGTCTGCGGGGCCTCTCCGTCGAACGCTCCATTGTTCCCTTGGATGCCCTGTCCCTTGGGGGACTGCAGCGCCAGGCGGACACGTTGCGGGATTTGCGACTGATTCCCCACAGGGTGAGGGTCTCGGATGGAACTTACAGTTTGATCATGCGCCAGAACTGGACGGTTTGAAGCCATTGGCGCCAGCCCCGTAATTGGGGAAACGTGTAGTCGCCATTGGCTTCCCGCACAAGCGCGAGCCCCAGGATCAACGGCACAATCCCGATGCCAACCGGGACGAAGACCAGACCGCTGACGATGAGCAGGAGGGAGCCAAAATTATTGGGAGGAGTGGACAAGGTTGGCAACAAGCGAACGGCGGTGCCTGCATGGTGTGCTCCCGCGGCGTCCATGGACGTGGCGCGGGTCACACCCGGGACTCCCTCGTGCCACACAGATCCCCACCCGGGCCTGAAGGGGAGGTGGCGGCAGCCTGCGAGCATGGCGACGCGCCCCAGCGAGGCACCCCCATGCCGGCCCCTGGCCCACCCACCGGGAACGGGAGCGGCGCCAGCCAGCCCACCGAGGTCCTGGCCGGCTCCATCGAGCGGGTCACCTTCCACAACGCCGAGAATGGGTTCTGCGTCCTGCGGGTCAAGGCCCGTGGCCATCGCGAGCTGGTGACGGTGGTGGGCCATGCGGCCGAAATCAGTGCCGGCGAATGGGTGACGGCCAGTGGTTCCTGGGTCAATAGTCGCGAGCACGGCCAGCAGTTCAAGGCCGCGTTTCTGCGGGCCTCACCCCCCACCACCGCCGAGGGCATCGAAAAATACCTGGGCTCGGGGATGATTCGCGGCATTGGCCCGATCTACGCCAGCAAGTTGGTGGAGGCCTTTGGGGTGGAGGTGTTCGCGGTGATCGAGGAGGCGCCCGAGCGGCTGCGGGAGGTGCCGGGCATCGGCCTGGTGAGGGCTGGACGCATCGCCAAGGCCTGGGCGGATCAGAAGGTGGTGCGGGAGATCATGGTGTTCCTGCACAGCCATGGCGTGGGCACCGCCCGGTCGGTGCGGATTTTCAAAACGTACGGCAATCAGGCCGTGCAGGTGATGGCGGAGAATCCCTACCGCCTGGCAAGGGACATCCGCGGCATCGGCTTCCGCACCGCCGATGCGATCGCCGCCCGCCTGGGCATTGAACCCACGGCAATGATCCGCTTGCGGGCCGGGATCAATTACGCCCTGCTGGAGGCGAGCGGCGAGGGCCATTGCGGCCTCCCCACGGCGGAGCTGCTCCAGCAGGCGGGCGAGCTCCTGGCGATGGAGCGGCCCGCCGGGGAGGAACGGGCGCCCATGCGGGACGAGGACGGACAGCCCGAGGAGACCCGTGACCCACCTGCCCATGCCCATTCGCGTCCAACAGGTGCGCCAGCAAAGGCTGCCCACGGCGGCCGGATCCCCCCCGCTCCCGAGCTGCTCCAGGCCGCCCTGGAGCTGGAGTTGGGCGACGGGGCGGTGGTGGCCGACAGCCTGGCGGGGGCTCCAGCGATTTTCCTGGCCCACCTGCATCGGGATGAGCGGCGCATTGCGGAGGCGCTGCGCGAGCTGGCGCAAGGGGAACCGCCCTGGGGACCGATTGATGCGGCCACGGCCGTGGCCTGGGTGGAGGAGCGCCTCGGCCTCGAGCTCGCCGCCAGCCAGAAGGAGGCGGTGGCCCTGGCCCTGGCCAGCAAGGTGCTGGTGATCACCGGCGGACCCGGCGTGGGCAAGACCACTCTGATCAACGCCATCCTCCGCATCCTGGCCGCCAAGAAGCTGCGCCTGCGGCTCTGCGCACCCACCGGCCGGGCCGCCAAACGGATGACCGAGGCCTCGGGACTGGAGGCCAAAACGATCCATCGCCTCCTGGAGTTTGATCCCCAGGCCTACGGCTTCCGCCGGACGGCCGACCTGCCTTTGGAGTGCGACCTGCTGGTGGTGGACGAAACCTCCATGGTGGATGTGCCGCTGATGGCCTCGTTGTTGGCCGCCATCCCGCCGGAGGCGGCCTTGCTGTTGGTGGGGGATGTGGACCAGCTGCCCTCGGTGGGGCCCGGCCAGGTGCTGGCCGATGCCATCGCCAGCGGAGCCCTGGCGGTGGCACGGCTCAGTGAGGTGTTCCGCCAGGCGGCCGCCAGCCGCATCATCACCACCGCCCACGCCATCAACGCCGGTACCATTCCCGATCTGCGGCCGCCCGTCGATGGGGCGCCGAGTGATTTCTACTTTTTGTCCGCTGACAGTCCCGAGCAAGCGGTGAGCTTGATTCTCAAGGTGGTGGGGGAGCGCATCCCGGCGCGTTTCGGCCTCGATCCGGTGGGGGAAGTGCAGGTCCTCTGTCCCATGGCCCGGGGCGGCTGCGGATCCAGATCGCTCAACCTCGAGCTGCAAAAACTGCTCAATCCCGATCCCAGCGAGCATGTGGAGCGCTTCGGCTGGCGTTTCGCGCCGGGAGACAAGGTGATGCAAATCGCCAACGACTACGAAAAGGAGGTGTTTAACGGCGATATGGGCACCATTGACGCCATTGATGCCGACAACAGCGAGCTGAGCGTGTTATTTCCCTCCAGCGAGCCAATCTCCGGGGGCGACGGTGCGGCCAACGGGGCCAGTGGCCGGCTGGTGCGTTACGGCTGGGGGGAACTCGACCATCTGGTTCCGGCCTATGCCTGCACAATCCACAAGAGCCAGGGCAGCGAATATCCCGCCGTCGTGATCCCCCTGCTCACCCAGCACTATGCGATGCTGCAACGCAATCTCGTCTACACCGGCTTGACGCGGGGCAAGCGGCTGGTGGTGCTCGTGGGCCAAAAAAAGGCCCTCGCCATGGCCGTGAAGAATCATTTGGGGCGCCGGCGGCACACCAAGCTGGCGGAATGGCTTGGGCTGGCAGAGGGAGCGATGGGGCGACGGTTGGAGCCTTCCAACCGCTTGTGAAAGTCCGCGTGCTTCCGTATTGGCTAGTTGCAAGACGCGAGGAGCACGCGCCGACGTATGCGACGGGTCCAAGCCAAGGCGGTGGCGGAGCCGAAGAATGGCAGAGGACCGGGTGTCGCTACCAGCTTGAAATCAGGCCCGTTGTCCCCATAGTACGGAGGCGTGCCGCCGATGGGTCCCCTGTTGTTGTCCGTGCTGGTGAGTCGCAGGGTGCGGGTGGTGGCACCGGAGAGGCTCAGACCAATGGAGCCAATGTTGAAGGGCCCATTATTGAGGATTGGGCTGACGACTGTACTGATATTGTAATTTGCAGGCGTGTAATTCTGGCGTAGAATCTTATAGGACGCAATCACATCGCCGAGATCATCTAAGGCTTCGACCAAGAGATCACTGTCTCCATAGGTGGCGCTGCCCGCGGATCCTCCCCGCTCCCAGAAAAAGATTTTATCGATGGGATGATTGAAAACGACTTCAAAGCTTGCTGTAGAAGCATTCTCGCGCGTCACCACCAGACTGTTGAGATTCAAATTCCCCAAGCTCCCCACCAAATCAGCGGCGCTGTCCACCGATTTGGAGGGGCCTTCCTCAACAAGTGGATCGAATGGGGTGTTGCCACCTCGGCCTGAATTGAGAATGCCATAGGTTTGACCATTCGGCAAGGTGTAGGTGTCGTTTTGCAGGATCTTGGCACCGCTCACCAGCTCAAATGCAGAGTAAATAGTGCCGTCGGCGGCGATCACAGAGTCCAGTCGAATGTCGCGGGTGGGATCATTCACCACATTGGGCCCAGTGGCTGGGCTGGCGGTACGGTTGGTGGTGAAGGAAAAGGAGCTGAAGCTGGCGGCGCTGGCCTGCACTGGGGCAACGATGGACAGCAAACCCCCGACCAGCGGGAGGGACGCGAGGGACAGGCGCGCCATGAGCAACGTTTGCATATACGAAAAGCCGATCGGCTTAGCGTGGTAAAGACTGCATCAACCTAAGTGCGCCTACAGAACGGTTGGTCATTTCATCCACAATGCCGGGCTGTTTGATGCACATCCATCCCCAGCCCATTCAGCCA
>JBKCVY010000041.1:0-1611 GCA_046317475.1 Cyanobacteriota bacterium
CAGCGGTAGAGCGGTCGGCTGTTAACCGATTGGTCGCAGGTTCGAATCCCGCCCGGGGAGTTTTTCAGCCAAAGTCAGTCTTTCCGTTCAGTCCGACGGGGAGATTGACGGAAATGTTTACGCGGATCCACCAAATCTCCATATTCGCAGCAGAATGAAGATTCAGAGGGCACGGAGTTCGCCATTCCAGGGGGCCTAACCTCCTGACTCTCCAGGCCTTCCCCACCCACCCCGCACCTTGCCGTTGCTTGCCATGAAACCCTGCATTCTTCTTGTTGAGGATGACAGCGACATGCGCGAGCTCGTGGCCGGTCACCTCGAACATGGGGGGTTCAACGTGCAGCGGGCGGAAGACGGGATCAAGGGTCAGGCCCTGGCCCTGCAATACAGCCCTGACGTGATCCTTTTGGATCTCATGCTGCCCAAGGTCGACGGCCTCACCCTGTGCCAACGCCTGCGACGCGATGAACGTACGGCGCGCATTCCCATCTTGATGCTCACAGCCCTGGGGGGTACGAAGGACAAGGTGAGCGGCTTCAATTCCGGCGCGGACGACTACCTCACCAAGCCCTTCGATCTGGAGGAGCTCATGGTGCGCGTCAAGGCCCTGCTCCGGCGCAGTGAGCGGGCGCCCCTCTCAACCAAGCACAACGAAATCCTGAGTTATTCCTGCCTCACCCTGGTGCCGGAGCGGTTCGAAGCCATTTGGTTTGACCTGCCCGTGCGCCTGACCCATCTGGAATTTGAGTTGCTCCATTGCCTCCTCCAGAGACACGGCCAAACCGTTGCCCCATCCCTGATTCTCAAGGAGGTCTGGGGGTACGAGCCGGATGACGACATCGAAACCATTCGCGTGCACGTCCGGCATTTGCGCACCAAGTTGGAGCCGGATCCCCGCAAGCCACGCTTCATCAAAACTGTCTACGGCGCTGGCTACTGCCTTGAGCTGCCAACGGAAGACCAGGTGAAGAACCTCAGCCCCCTCGTCGCCCAATCCCGCCAAGCCCAGGTCGTGGCCAAGCCATCCTCCAATCCCGTCACCCCTTGAGTCCACCCCCGGGCTTCAGCTGGTCCCGCCGCCCTGGTCCGCCAGCTCTAACAGGGTCACTTCCCACGCCAGACGGGGCTGCACATGGCTCAGCAGGTGCCGCCTCAGAAGCTCCAAGCGATCGAGGGGACCGCGCTTTTGTCGCTTCCGCCACAGGTTGGTTTGCCACCACTCCAGCAGCCAAAGCTGCTGGTCGCCGTCCATGGCTTCGCTGATATCCCGTGCCAGCTCCAGGGCCTCCAGTGGATGGGAGGGCAATTCGCTCAGCCGTGCCGCCACCCCATCCGGAAGCTGCAGCCATTGGCGACGGTGGCGGAGCAGGGCTCCGGGCGATCCCCCCGCCATCGCGATGAGTTCCGGTGGATCCCCAGGCGCTGCCGCGGGGTCCGCGCCGCTCCCCCCCTCACGTGCCAAGACGGCCGCCATCTCCGGGGGGGGCAGGGGGCGAAAGGGGATCACCTGACAACGGGAGCGGATGGTGACAAGCAGCCGCTCCGGGGCGGTGCTGATCAGGATCAGCAGCCCATGGCCGGGTTCCTCCAGCGTTTTGAGGAGCGCATTGG
>JBKCVY010000042.1:0-4301 GCA_046317475.1 Cyanobacteriota bacterium
ACCTTCGTGATGTGCGTGGGCTCCGGAGCGCTGGCCACCCGCAAGCTGGTGCAGCTCGACCCGGCTGACGTCTACTGATCCCATCGCCATGACCTCCTCCGCCGCCTCCGCTGACGCGTCCCCGCCAGACATCCCCACCGCCGCTGAAGCGTCCTCCCCGACGGTGGCCCAAGGGGAGCCGGTGATCTCCCTGCGCCATGTCAATCACTGGTTCGGCAGTGGCGACACCCGCAAGCACGCCCTCAAGGACATCAGCCTCGACATTCATCCCGGCCAGATCGTGATCTGCACCGGCCCTTCCGGCTCGGGCAAGACCACGCTCCTCACCATGCTGGGGGGCCTGCGCTCCTGCATGGATGGCAGCCTCCGCATCCTGGGGGAGGAGCTCAACGGAGCCAGCAAGGCCCGATTGGCGCGGCTGCGGCTGAATGTGGGCTTCATCTTTCAGGCCCACAACCTGATGATGTTTCTCACGGCCCGTCGCAACGTGCGCCTGTCGTTGGAGCTGCATCAGGCCTATATGGATCAGAATTTGAATCAGTTGGCCGCCGAGATGCTGGAAAAGCTTGGGATGGGCGATCGGCTCGATTACTACCCCGCCAACCTTTCCGGCGGCCAGCGCCAGCGGGTGGCCATCGCCCGTGCCCTGGTCAGCAAGCCCAAGATTGTGCTGGGCGACGAACCCACAGCCGCCCTCGATAAGGAATCGGGACGCACCGTGGTGAACCTGATGAAACAGCTGGCTGTTGAACAACAAACCACCATCATCATGGTGACGCACGACAACAAAATTCTCGATGTCGCCGATCGCATCATCATTGTCGATGATGGCGCCCTGGCCACGAAGGAACAGGAAGAGGCCTTTGTGGCGCGCATGCGGGAGGGCTCCGGCTGACCCCTCCCCCAGCGCCCCCCGTCGGGGCCCCAACCATAGGGGGACCCGCCCTCCGGCGGCTCCAGGGTGGGCGGTAGCTTTTGCTCGCCTCTCCCCCCGCTGATGGCCCCCCACACCCTCGCCCTGCTGAGCATTGAGGGTGGTTTCGATCCGGCCCTGCTCCAAGAGTGGTTGCGGCAGTGGGGCTATGGCGTGATTTTTGTGGCCATGCTGCTCGAAAACGCTGGCGTTCCCCTACCGGGTGAAACGGTCACCCTTCTTGGCGGCTATGCCGCCGGCAGTGGCCAGCTCCAGGTGCTGGGCGTCATGGCCGCCGCGGCGGGCGGCGCGATCTTGGGGGACAACCTCGGCTACTGGGTGGGCCGTCGGGCCGGCTGGGGCCTGATCCTGCGGGTGGGTCGCCTGCTGCGCCAATCCCCCGAGCAACTGGACCACTTGCGGGACCAGTTCCTCCGCCATGCCAACGCCTCCGTGCTGCTGGGCCGCTTCGTGGCCGTCCTGCGTGTGGTGGCAGGTCCCCTGGCCGGCGCCGTGGGCATGCCCTACCCCCGCTTCCTCCTCTGCAACACCGCTGGCGCCCTGCTCTGGTCGGGCGCCATGGTGAGCCTGGCCTGGCTGGGTGGTCGCTGGATTCCCTTTTCCCAGATGGTGCATGGGGTGGTGGAATTTGGCCTCGGTGCCCTGGCCCTGCTGCTCGTCATCGTGGTGGTGCCCAAACTCCTTTCCCGTCTGGAGCGGCGCCAGCTGATGCGCGAAGACGGCGCCTCCCGCCCCCCGCTTCAAATCCCGTCCCCTCCCACCACCATCCCGTCCCAGCACACCGGGGAGTGAGCGGTCAGCGGCGATCATGGGGTTTCCGCGCCCTCTCCCCATGCCCCGGCGGTTGCTCCGCTACCTCCTGTTCCCCCTGGCCTGTTGCGCCCTCGGCTTGGTGAGTGTGTTGGGGTGGCAGGGCCTGGGCGCCGCCTGGATCACCCTGGTGCTGCTCCTCCTCGAGGTGTCCCTCTCGTTTGACAACGCCGTGGTGAACGCCCGCGTGCTCGACAAGCTCACCCCCGGCCAGCAACGCTTCTTCCTCACCTGGGGTCTCCTCATCCCGGTCTTTGGCGTCCGCTTCGCGGGTCCGCTGCTGCTGGTGGCCTTGGCGGGAGGGGTCAGCCTGCCGCGGGCCTTGGATGCCGCCATGCATCAACCGGAGGTCTATCGCGGCCTGCTGGAGCTGGCCGAACCGCGCATCCTCGCCTTCGGGGGCCTGTTCTTGCTGATGGTGTTCCTGCGCTACTTCTTTGATGAGGCCAAAACGCTCCACTGGTTCAGGCCCCTGGAACGCCGTCTCAGTGAGGCTGGGCGGGTGGAAGCCGTGGAAATCGCCCTCGCCCTGATCCTCCTCCTTGTTCTGGTGGCCGTGCTGCCGGCGGAGCGGTGCGCGGAGGTGATGGTGGCTGGGGTGTTGGGCCTGGTGTTGCAGCTGCTGAGCACCTCCCTGGCGGATGCCTTTGGCGATGGGGCGCAGGCCGGGGCCCAGCTCGCCGCCCGAGGGGGATTGGCCAGTCTGCTCTACCTTGAACTGCTGGATGCGTCCTTCAGCCTGGATGGCACGATCGGCGCCTTCGCCATCACCTCCAACCTTGCCCTGATCATGGTGGGCCTGGGGCTCGGGGCCCTGTTCATCCGCTCCCTCACGCTGATGATCAGCCGTGAAAAAGCCCTGGACCAACTCATCTTCCTGGAACACGGCGCCCACTACGCCATCGGTGCCCTGGGGGGGCTGATGCTGGTGAGCATTTGGCTTCGGGACCACCATGCCCATCTGCCGGAGTGGGTCACCGGGCTAATCGGCTTGCTGTTCCTCGCCCTGTCTCTGGGCGATTCCCTGCGGCACCGCAAGCGGTTCGCCCCCACCGTGCCCCGCGACCCCGCCTGACCCCCCGGACCAGCGGCCCCTGTCCCGTCCCCTGGACAGCCCTCCTTGACGGCCACTGGCGACCAGCCTTTGAGGACCAGCCCTAGAGATAGAAACCCACCGTTGTCACCACCCGCGTGCCCTGGGCGCGCAGGGCATTGCGCAACAAAATCGTGCTTTGGTTGTGGAGCAGATTTTCCCAGCGGTGCCGCGTCACGAACACGGGCAGCACGATCACGCAGAAGCGATCCCTGTCCTTGCGGTGCTCCAACTCGAATCGCTTCACAAACTCCACCACCGGATCCACCAGGGAGCGGTAGGGCGAATCCAGCACCTCCAGCTTTACATCCGGCACCTGCCGGAACCAGTTCTCGCGAAACTGCTGCGTGCTGGCCGTGCCCAGGTCCACATGCACCGCCACCAGGTCGCTGGCGATGGTGCGGGCAAAGCGAATCGCTTCGAAGGTTCCACGATGCAATTGCCCCACCAGTACCACCGTGGGGGTGCCACCACTGGCGGGGGCCGGAGGCAGCTTGAGCCGCACCTCCTTCGCCATCCGCAGGCGTCGGGCCACATGGTTGTAGTGGGTGCGAATGCGCAGAAAAATCGACACGAGAATTGGAATCGTGAGCACCACCAACCAGGCGCCGTGGGTGAACTTGCTCAGCAACAGCACAATGGTGACCACCGCGGTGATCGCGGCCCCCAACCCGTTCACCAGTGCTTTCGACAGCCAGCCCGCGCCCCGCTCTTTCCACCAGTGCACCACCATTCCCGTTTGGGAGAGGGTGAAACTCAGAAACACCCCCACCGCGTAGAGGGGGATGAGGCGGCTGACGCTGCCTTGAAACACCAGCAACAGCAGGGCCGCAAAACCGCTTAAGGCATAGATGCCATTGCTGAACACCAGCCGATCGCCCAGGGAGGCCAGCTGGCGTGGCAGGAACCCATCCCGGGCTAGGAACGCCGCCAGCCTTGGAAAATCCGCATAGGCCGTGTTGGCCGCCAGCAGAAGGATCAGCAACGTGGCGAGCTGAAGCAGCGCCAGCAGGAAGCCACTGCCAAAGATGCGTTCGCCAAGCTGATACAGCAGGGTGGGACCGTTCTCCACGTACACCAGGCCGCTTTGATGGGCCAGGGCGCTGATGCCGCTGAACATCACCGCCAGCATCGTCACCATCACCGCCAGCACCCGCCGCGCGTTCCGCCACTCCACGGGCTTGAAGGCTGCCACGCTGTCACTAATGGCCTCGATCCCTGTCAAGGCCGCGCATCCTGAACTGAACGCCCGCAGCAGCAACATGGGGCCAAGCACCCCCAGGCCGTTTTCATGGGCCGCCACCAACGCCTCTTGCTGTTCCGCCAGCGGCGTGGTGGGCAGCTGGCCCAAGCCTGTTTTCACCGCCCCGGCCACCAGGAGCAACATCACCATCCCCATGAAGACAGAGGTGGGCACGCTCAAGACCCGTGCGCTAGAGCTCACGCCCCGCAGGTTGGCCACCA
>JBKCVY010000043.1:0-2205 GCA_046317475.1 Cyanobacteriota bacterium
CGAGGATCAGATTGCACGGGCTTGCGGGTATGTGGGTCCCAGCGGGAGGGTGCTCAAGAAAAGTTTCTATCGTGCCCTTGTGGCGGCAAAGGGATACACCCTTCCTTCCAGCACCATGGCGGGCCCCTTGAGCCGTGGACGCCATGCGGACTTCAGGACGCGGGTGCACGGCAACGGCAACCTCCTGATCGGTCAGGCCTACACCCGGAGGATGGGTCTGGAACCCGGGCAGGAATTTCGCATCGAACTGCATCGCGAAACGGGTTCGATCTGGTTGTTGCCCTTGGAAGCGGAAAAAAAATAATCTTCTGCCATGGTATCGTGATGTAAATATCACAGTCAAACCATCCATTCTGTAAGCACGCCAAGTTTTAATGCGCTAGTTTTTTAATTCTTTAGAGTTTTTCTGTGGACGGGTTTGGGACTTGCTGGTTCCAGTTCTTGATGTTGATGATCCAGAGATGTGGTGATTTGTCGGACTTTCAGGCTGTTAGGAAATTGTTGGCAGCCACGTCGATTTGCTTGCTGGATTCTTTGACTAGCCTCTCTCTTTTTTCCATAGCTTCTATCTCTTCGGCTCCTGGGCGGGAGGGTAAAACCAGGCATGGAAGTGGAGGAGATCAAGGCCACTTAACAGAAAACTGATTCCCACCAGCACGCCCAGCACCCAGAACAGTTGGAAGGCTTTCACTGACAGAATCACCACACCCATCCCAAAGGTCAGCGCACCGTTCAGCAACCCCCAGCCCCAGCCCCGCAGGTGGCGGTGGTTGAGGGCCACGACCGTGGCCACGGTTCCCTCCACGACAAACACCACACCAATCGAGAGGGTCAAGGCCGCCACGGTGTTGGCCGCAGCGACTGGTCCGCTCGCTAATCGGTGGACCATCCACAGACCCGCCAGGGCCAGGCCCGTGGCCACCACCAAACGCCCAAACACGTGCCACGTGGTGAGCTGTCGGGCACGGACCAGGGTGGTGAGTCCACTGACCAGGCCAGCCACAAGAAACACCACGGCAACAACGGAAGTCACCCAGAGGGACGCAACCCATGGGAAGACGAGGGCTGCCGCGCCGAGAACCAGCATCAGGATTCCCTCCAACAAAGTGAGGGTTTGCAATCCTTTGTCCCCGCTTTCCGCCAGTCGATGCCGTTGGCGCTGACGGCGATTCTTGTATGGATCAAACGCCATGGTTAGGTTGGGATTGCTTTTATCTCTCCTGGGGGCTCTGGCTGGCGGCAGACGTCCACCCATGGTTGGCCAGCCAGTCGCTGGTCATCTGCGCTTCAGCGGGGCCAGGGGCTTCGTCTGATAGGCGATCGGCAAGCAGGCGCTCGAGATAGCGGGCCACCAGATCCGCTTCCAAATTGATCCAATCTCCCACGCGTCGTTGGTACAAGGTGGTGGATTGCCAAGTGTGGGGAATCACCGCCAGCCAAAACCGCGCGCCCCCCTCCTCACAGCCGGCAACCGTGAGGCTGATGCCATCCACCGCAATGCTGGCCTTGTCGCAGACATATTTGCCGAAGGATGGATTTTGCCAAGCGATCGACAGTCGCCACGAGGACGCCAGGGCCTCAATGCCCGTCACCGTACCCAGGCCATCGACGTGGCCGCTGACCAAGTGGCCGCCAAGGCGGTCGGACAGTTTCAGGGCCGGCTCCAGGTTGACCAGCGCACGCTCCCTGGCTCGCCTCCCGAGGGTGGTGCGGTGGAGGGTTTCCTCGCTGACGTCCGCCCGGAATCCTCGACCGGAGGGGTCCCGCTCCGCCACAGTGAGGCAGACGCCATCCACGGCAATGCTGTCCCCCAAGGCCAAAGATCCCACCCCCCCCGACGCCCCCCGGATCCAGACCCCGCGGGCAGACGGTTCAAGGTGGCCCACGGCTTGAACCAATCCGGTGAACATCTCTTGATCAGAGCGAGGCGACCTGCTGGTCATAATCGAAGCCAGGTCAGGCGTTGTCACAAAGCGGACACCCCCAGCAGCACACACACCCGAGCACACACCATGGTGGAAATGCAGGTCGCGGGCATTGCCCTTGATGCCGCCAGCCGGAGCCCGATCGTGCTTTTGCGCGATCCTTCCGGTCGCCGTCAAGTGCCGATCTGGATCGATCAGGCCCAGGCTCAAAACATCCTGGCGGGGATCAATCGGGAGCGTCCGCCGCGGCCGCTCACCCACGACCTGATGGCCCAGATCC
>JBKCVY010000044.1:0-4293 GCA_046317475.1 Cyanobacteriota bacterium
TCCTCACTGAAGAAGGCGTCCGGCACCTGCCGGATGCGCAGATCAGGGTGGGTAACTCCTCAGGGGGGCGTTGAGAGCAGAGGGTGGCAGGTTGGGCTTGCGAATTGGGACCCAAACTGACTTCCGAGATGAATCATTCGACCAACTCTGTCTATACTTTGTCAATCATGTTAGCGCCACTGGATGGAATCAATGACGAGTTTGTGGGCAACGTATTGCAACGCTCTGGAGCCGAGGATGACGATGAATACGATAGCTGGGGTTCCCTGCAAAAATCACTCTGAACCTGCGGGGGTTTCCATTCATTCCGTGCTGGAGGCGCACGGCCCACGGCTGGCCCGCTGTTCTTAGCCAAAGCCTGTGCGCTTGCCACCCACCACTTGGCCCAACCAGTGGGAAACCAGGCGATCGCTCCAACAGCCCTGGTCGGAGTCCCCAGGGGCGTGGAAACCGTTGTGGCCCCCCGTTTCCGTGATGACCACCTCCGGCAGGTGGCGAACCTGGGACGATCCCCCGTTAGCCACCACGGCGTCCACCTCCTTTGCGAGCAGAAGAGTCGAATCAACGGGCACCCAGGGGTCGTCCTTGGCATGCACCAGAAGCAACGGGGGGAGGGGTTGCCACTCCGATGTCAGGGGAGACTTCAGCGACTCGCACAGCGGATGCAAGGGACTGCATTCCCCGTAATAGGTGGCCACATCGGCAAATCCCCAGCGCGGGGCGGTGATCAACGCGTCAAATCCACGGATGGTTTTCGGCCGATTCGGCCCTGTCAACCCTTGACGTTCCGCCTCGGTTAGCCCTTCGCAATCGGCAAGAGTTTGCGCAATGAGCCTGGCCACCAACCATCTTTCATAGATCCGGTTGCGGGGTTGTTCAAAATGTTCGGTGCACCGGAGCAGATCCAAAGGACTGCTGACGCAAGCCACGGCGTTGAGCAGAGGCGGCTGGTGGGAACGATGGGCCAACAGGGCATTGAGAAGCACCGTGCCACCGAGCGAGATGCCCACCGCGGCGAAGGGAAGGGATTGCCTGCCAGCTGCCCATTCCGTGGCCAATCGTCTGCACTGCGCAAAGACCGGCAGAAGATCCCTTGTGCAATTGGCGGCATAGGTCCCTGGGGCCAGGTCCCTGCCGGGACCCGCGCCCCGGAGGTTGAGTCGAATCACCGTGAAGCCATGGGCTCCTAAAGAACGCGCCAATCGGCGGGGGCCCAGCGCATCGCTGCCCCCACCGAGACCATGGAGGACGAAGACAACCCCCAAGGGGGGACCGGCCCCAGGGTGATCAAGCCGGGCGAGAAGGCGACCACCCTCTGGAAGTCGGAACACCAGGGTCGAGCCTGGCACTTCCGGGAACGGGGAGCCACGCAGGGTGTCCCGAAGTGTTTGCAGGTCGGGCCCCACCCAGGGGAACCGCTGTCGAAAGTCAGGAAACCGGAGAGCTTGCAACAAGGAAGACCGCTGGGCAGCCTCCCCATGGCTGCCCGTGTCGGTGTAACCCGTTGATCCCATTTCCTAGAAACCCACTCAGACCAGAGCCTTTTCCTTGCCGACGCCCATCCCTCTCAACTCCGTGAGAAGACCGTTGAGAACAGCTTTGGCATCGCCAAACACCATGGCGGTCTGGGGCAGTTCGAACAGGGCGTTGGCGATTCCCGCGTAGCCAGCGCCAAGGCTCCTTTTTACGACAAAAACCTGTCTCGCCTGGTCCACCTCAAGAACGGGCATCCCATAAAGGGGGCTGGTTGGATCATTCTTGGCCTGGGGATTCACGACATCGTTCGCCCCCAGGACGATCACCACATCAGTGCGTGGAAATTCAGGGTTAATCGCATCCATTTCTACAAGTTGCTCGTAGGGGACGTCCGCCTCCGCCAACAGAACATTCATATGGCCGGGCATCCGCCCCGCGACAGGATGGATCGCGTAGGTCACTTCCACCCCGTGGGTTTCCAACAGTTTTGCCAGCTCCCGCAGGGAATGCTGGGCCTGGGCGACAGCGAGGCCGTAGCCGGGAACAAACACCACCCGTTCCGCCTGCTCCAGCGCCATGGCGCATTCTTCAGGACTGCAACTGGTGATACGGGTATAGCCCGCTTCGCTTCCACCTCCACCAACGCTGGCTGCGGACCCACCTAAGGCGCCACCAAAGAGAACCGACAGGAGGGATCGATTCATCGCCGTGCACATAACTTGGGTCAGGATGAGTCCAGCGGCTCCCACCATGGCTCCTGCCACGATCAAGAGCTGACTGCCCACAACAAAACCAGCAGCGGCGGCCGCAACACCGGAATAGGAATTCAGGAGAGAAATCACAACGGGCATGTCCGCCCCCCCAATTGAGAGGGTCACCCCGATGCCCAGCAGGCTGGCCGCCACAACCTCCACCCACAAGGCTGGGCCATCAGGATGGGTGCGCAGGACGAAAGCCGCGCCAATGCAGACCAGGGCAAGGGCCAAATTCACCCCATGGCGGAGCGAACTCTGGGTCCAGGCAGGGGTCTCCAACCAGCCTTGCAGTTTGGCCATGGCCACGATGGAGCCACTGAAGGTGATGGCGCCAACAAAGAGGGAGATGGCAATGGAAATGCGTTCAACCTCCCCGGATCCAGCCCCCTGGAACAGGGCGACACCCAGAGCCACCATCAGGGAAGCCAGACCGCCGCAACCATTGAACAAAGCGACGGTCTCGGGCATGGCCGTCATCGGAACCTTCATGGCCGTCAAGACGCCTGCCAGTCCTCCCATCGCCAAGCCGACAGCGATCCAGAGCCAGGTGATTGGGGCTGGTTGACTCTGCAACAGAAGTCCAACCACAGCCAATGCCATGGCCAACGCGGCCAATCCATTGGCGGTTCTAGCGGAACGAACCTTGGACAATCCCTTGATCCCCAGGGAGAGGAGAAGAACAGCCACCAGGTCCAAAACCTGAGGCAGCTGGGCGAGAGTGAGGTCCATTAAGAGTTTCCTTTGCGGCGGAACATAGCGAGCATGCGGTCGGTGACAAGAAAGCCTCCGATCACATTGAAAAGAGCAAATCCCAGTGAAAGAGCGCCGACGATTTGCAGCGGTGTGTTGCCTACGGCCTGCTGAATCAGCGTAAGCGAAGCCAGCATGGTGATTCCACTGATGGCATTGGCACCTGACATCAAAGGAGTGTGCAAAGTCGGTGGAACTTTGCCGATCAATTCAAACCCCAGCAGACTGCCGAGGAGAAGCACCCAGAGGGATTGGGTTAGGGGTGTCATGGGGGATCAGGAGGCGATTAAGGGGGCTTGTGTCTTCACCACGTCATCGCGGCGACAGACACCAGCGTGGGTGAGGAGGCAAGCCTCCACAATGGGATCTTCCCCATCAAGGCACAAACGACCTTCATCGTGGATCAAGTGATCCAACAGGGCAGCGACGTTTCGGGCGTAAAGGGCACTGGCATGGTTGGCCACTGAGCTAGGGAGGGTGTCAGCACCAATCAGACGCACCCCCGAGCGGACAACCGTTTCCCCCGGAACCGTACAGGCGCAGTTGCCTCCTTGCGCCACAGCCAAGTCAACAACTACAGAACCTGGACGCATGCGGTCTAACATCGCCTCGCTGATCAGCCTGGGCGCGGGACGTCCGGGCACCTGTGCTGTGCAGATCACCATGTCCGCGAGGGCGAGCTGCTCAGCCAACTGCTCCCTTTGGGCGGCCAAAAAGGTCTCAGTTGCCTGGGTGGCATAGCCGCCTTGTTCCGAAGGGCGCTCCAAAGCCGAAGGAGGGTCAAGAAAACGCCCCCCCAACGATTCGACCTGTTCTTTGGCGGCGGGCCTCACGTCTGAGACGTAAACAACGCCTCCCAAACGTCTAGCCGTGGCCAGTGCTTGCAAGCCAGCAACCCCTGCCCCCAAAATGAGCACACGAGCAGGCTGAATGGTGCCGGCGGCGGTCATGAGCATGGGGACATAACGGTCCAGGGCGGCGGCCGCCAGCAGTACAGCCTTGTATCCAGCAATGTTGGCTTGGGAAGACAGCACATCCATGGACTGGGCCCTGCTGATGCGTGGGAGCAGCTCCAGGGCGATGGCGGAGATGGAACGGGAGTTGAGAAGCCCAATGAGGCCATCCGCTCCGTGGGGGGCCAGCAAGCCCACCAGGAGGGAACCCTCGCGCATACGGACCAAGACATCCGTCTGAGGCGGCTGTACGCAGAGGACACCATCCGCGTTCTCCCAGTCCAGGCTCTCAGACGGAAGCACGGAAGCGCCGATGGCGTCGTAGAGGGCGTCAGGAAATCCGGCGGATTCTCCGGCTC
>JBKCVY010000045.1:0-3462 GCA_046317475.1 Cyanobacteriota bacterium
CCGATGGCGGCACCCAAGGAAGCCCAACCCACCATCCAGCTCGCCCAGTTTCTGAAGGTGCTGGGATGGGTTGGCACGGGCGGGGAGGCCAAACTCCTCATTCAGCGCGGCGACGTGCGGGTGAACGGTGCCATCGAGACCCGCCGCGGCCGCCAACTCCAGGCCGGGGACGTCGTGGAACTGGCTGGACAGCGGCAGGAGGTGCCCGCTCAGCTGTCCTGAAGCATGAGATTGGCGGGACGGCGGAGGCTTAGCGTGGCAAGCGTTTCGAGGGGAGCTGCCGCTGGTGCGCAAGGCTGTGATCGCTGGCAACTGGAAGATGCACATGACCTGTGAGGAGACCCGTGCATTCGCCAGGGCCTTTCTCCCTCTCATTGAGAACCTTCCAGCGGATCGGGAGGTGATCCTGGCTCCGCCGTTCACGGCCATTCCCACCCTCCATGGAGAGCTCCGTGGCTCCAGGGTGGCCCTGGCCGGCCAAAACGTGCATTGGCAGGAAAAGGGCGCCTACACCGGCATGATTTCCGCACCCATGTTGCTGGAGCATGGGGTGACCCACGCCATCGTGGGCCACAGCGAGCCGCGCAAGTACTACAGCGAAACCGACGAGCAGATCAATCTGCGGGCCCGCTCGGCCCAGGCCCATGGGTTGATCCCGATCCTTTGCGTGGGGGAAAGCCTGGATCAACGGGAAGCGCGTGAAACCGAGCGCGTGATCCATCGGCAGGTGGAGCAAGGCCTCGAAGGGATCGATCCCCTGCGACTGATCGTGGCCTACGAACCGATTTGGGCGATCGGCACGGGCAAAACCTGCGCGGCGGTGGAAGCCGACCGCATTTGTGGGTTGATTCGGGGCTGGGTCGGCCATCCGGATGTGATCGTGCAATACGGCGGGTCCGTGAACGCGGCCACCATCGACGAGCTGATGTCCCAACCAGAGATCGATGGGGTGTTGGTAGGGGGTGCCTCGTTGGATCCTGTGGGTTTTGCCCGCATCGCCGGCTACCAGGTGCCCGTCCCGGTCTGAATTCACCACCAACCGGCAAAAGCGCCACGGTTGCGACAGATTCCCACTCGGATCTGCAGTGCACTGATGGGCGGTTTTCCAAAGCCAACCCACCATGCCTTACGAACCAGGATCTCCTGAGTGCCGCATTTTGATTACTTGCAAGGCCCAGATTGAATCCATGTTGAATGATCTTTGCCGCATCCAAAATACTTCCCATATCCGCGACCAACTGGTCTCCGTGCATAACCAATTGGAAGGCATGCACGAACTCCACCGGCGCCACCCCCTCGGTGTGACCAGCACCTAATGCCGTGACCAGCGTCTGAAGCCACCCTGATCCCCTGCCATGCTAAGCAGAGCCGCACCCCACGGTTCATCCTCACTAGAGCAGGGTTTCATTGTCCTCCCGATCCAGGCCTGGGTCGGGATTTTGTTTGGTGTCCTCTCCTTCACAGCAGCCGGTTTCGCCAATGGAGGGACTGCTGCCCATCCGTGAATGGGCAAATCACCAGATCTGGCCTTTTTTCTGGCCAAGCGATAAGGGGGTTGCCCTACCCCGAAAAGGCCCCACAGCCTCCAGGCTCTCGGCCTTGCCAAGGGAGCCTCCCCCCATGCCAACCCCAGAAACACTGGTCCATCGGCAATTCAGGACTTGGCCTTCAGGCCTAACCATCCCCTCTCGTCAAACCGTGGCAGGTGGCGTAGGCGCCGGCCAAGGTAGCGACGCGTATGGATTTTTTCGGCAGATCTTGATGACTGACGACGTAGCACCCTGTCGTTTCGCGATAAATCCGACAACCACAAACCATGGCATGCACCAAAGAGAGGTTGTTGGTCATGGTCGGGCGTCTCAATCTGGATTCATTCGTAGCCCAATCGTTTCGCGAGTGGAATGTCAGATCCCCCTGACAACATAATTTGTCGCATTTCCCGCCCGCGTCCCCCTGGCCGATCCGCCAGCATCGCCTGGATCACTCATCCGTGCCACCAAAGCCGTCTCCAGGTCGGGCCCCCAGCTGTTGAAGCAGAGCCGCGCCCTGGCAGGGAGTTTTCCCTTCCAGCTGGACTTCCCGCACCAGCAGGGCGCCCTCGCCGCAGGCCACCACCAGGCCCCTTCCCTCCTCGACCGCCATCACTTCCCCTGGGGCCGGTGGCCGGCCCTGCGCAAGTCGGCGGGCCCAAGGGCCCAGGCCTCCAGGCGCCGCCCAACCCCCAGCTGTTCCCGCCAGCAGCGGTTCGGTGGCCAACACCTTCAGGCGACGCCCCCGCCAGAGGGTGTGGGCTCCCGGATAGAGCCCCATCACCCGACGGTGGAGTTCCATTGCGGGACGCGCCCACTGGAGGACATAGTCGTCCCGTGTCAAGAGGCGGGCATAGGTGATGCCCTCCTCGGGCTGGGAGCGCAGGCCCAAGCGCGCCCAACGCTCCGCCTGCGGGCCACCTCCAGCGGCGGAGATGCGTGGAAGGGCTTGCACCATCAGGTGGGCCGTGAGGGTCGCCAGACGGCCGGCCAAGCTCTGGGCGTTCTCTAGCGGGTCGATCTCCAGGCGCTCCTGCAGCAGGACCGGCCCCGTGTCGAGCCCCTCCTCCATGGCCATGATGCCCACTCCCGTGAACCGATCCCCCTCCAGCAACGCCCACTGGATGGGTGCGGCCCCCCGCCAACGCGGCAGGAGGGAGCCGTGGCCATTCCAGCACCCCAAAGGGGGCTGATCGAGCACGGCCTTGGGAAGGATCTGGCCGTAGGCCACCACCACCGAAACCTCCGCCTCCAGGGTGGCCAGGTGGGCTTGCAGCTCCAGATCTCGGCGCAACCGCTCCGGCGTCCACACGGGCAGACCCCAATCGATGGCCCGATGCTTCACGGGCGATGGGCTGGTGGCGCCGCCACGCCCCCGCCGACGATCGGGCTGGCTGACCACCCCCACCACCTCATGGCCGGCCTCCAGCACGGCCTGCAGGGTCGGCACGGCGTAGTCCGGCGTGCCCCAGAACAAAATCCGCATTCGTGAAGGGGGCAAAGGGACGCCTCAGGCGTCCCCGGTAATGGTGAGATCCCGCACCCACACCCAGGGGCAGAGGCCGGATGGGGTGACCTTCGCCGCCCCCTCGAAACCGACCAAACCCCTCAGAACGGAACGAATGTCTCCGGCCACCGTGGCGGCCTCGATCGAGACGGCTTCACCCCCTCGCACGAGCCAACCATCAAAGGGGAGGGAAAACGACCCTTGACTGGCCTTGACGCCCGCGTGGAGCGCGGACAGGGAATCGATCACGACAAGGGGGCCATCCCCGGCCAGGTGACCGCTGGTGGCGAAGCGATCCAACCCCTCCGCCCCCCCGGTTTGACCGGGTGTGGCTCCGATCTCAAACCAGTCCGGCGCGACGGACACCTTGGCCCCCATGCCCGCATGGCCTGTCGGGGCAACGCCGAAGGCGCGGGCGGTGGCTTC
>JBKCVY010000046.1:0-8248 GCA_046317475.1 Cyanobacteriota bacterium
CCCTGGAGCCCTGCTTTTGGCGGCGGGAGCTGGCCGTGGCCGACTCGGTGGATCCGGGGCCAGGGCCTGGCTTTGGCGTGGCCAGCCGGCTGTTGGCCCTGGCGGAGGGCGAGCGCTGTGTCACCCTCACCTTGCGCTTTCAGGGCGGCAATGGCTCGCCGGAGGCCCTGCTCGCCTCCCTGCGGCCGCCGGAGGGCCAGCCCCTCCAGGCGGACGGCTGCGCCGGCCTGCCGCCCTTGGCGCCGGATCGGCCGGGCTGGGGCTTGAACCAGGCGCTGCTGGTGGAGGTGAGCACGGCGGAGGGTTGGTGGGAGACGTCCATTGCCCGGGCCAGCGCCCGTGCCGCCGCCGACCCCGAGGTTTTCGCCTGGGAGCTGGCTTTGGAGCTGGCCTTGACGCCCGCCGATCCGCCCCTGGCCCCCCTGACGGACGGGGAGCCGCCCCGGCTGCGGCTGCGGTTGCGGCCCTGGCGGGAGCCGTTGGGCGGCGCACAGCTATGGAGGAGCTGGACGGGCCTGGATGGGCTGCGGCCCGTGGGCGCCCGGTTACGGGTGGAGGTGCGCGGGATCAAGGGGGTGCGCGTGCAGCAGGAGGGCGCCGCAGTGGACCCGCGGGAGCCGTTCACACCCTTTGGCAGCAACCCGTCGGTGGGCCAGTGCCTCTACATCAGCCATCCGGAATTGGTGGAGGGTGATCTGGAGGGGATCAGCTTTGCCGGCCGCTGGCAACAGGTGCCGGCCGACCTGACGGCCCACTACCGGGCCTATCGGGGCTGGCCGGGCCTGGCGCCCGGGGCGGCCGTGACGACCCCGAACTTCCAGATGGATGTCAGCCTGCGAACGCGCCATGGGGGCGTGGAGCGGGAGCTCAGGGCGCAGCCCTTGTTTGCGGATGGGGGCCATGCGCTGCACATTCGCTGCTCCTTCCCGCCGGGGCCGGCCAACGCCCAACCCGTGGACACCGCCTCCGGCGCCGCGGAGGATTCGGAGGATCTGCGGGAGCAGGCGCGGGTGTGGCGCTGGCGGTTGACGCCGACGGACTTTGGCCATGGCCTCTACCCGGCGCTGGCGGCGCGCAAGGCGCAGGAGTTGGCCGTGGCGATCAGTGGCGCCGCCGGGCGCCAGGCCCTGGCGTTGGCGGAAGCGATGGCGGGCGGCCAGGGCAGCGTGAGCGAGCGCTATGACGCGGCCCTCCAGGCGGCGGGCGCGACGCCGATCAACCCGGACGACTTCGCGGTTCCAGAGCCCTACACGCCCCTGTTGGCGGACCTGGAGGTGGGCTACAGCCGGGTGCGGGAGTTGGGCGCCACGGCGGCAGACCAGCTGCTGCGGGTGCATCTGTTCGGAGAGGAGGAACCGATTGCCCTGCCCGCGGCCGCCCCGGCGGACGGGGCGGTGGCCACCGAGGAGGCGCCGTCGCTCCTGCCCCACCATCCCCACCCCGGGGAGCTGTGGTTGGAGTTGGAGGGCACCCGGCCGCGGCAGCCTCTGGCCCTGGCCTTTCAGCTGGCGGAGGGCACCGCCCGGGGGGCGCGGCCCATTCCGGCGGTGCGCTGGGAGGCGCGGCACGGATGGAGATGGCGGCCGCTGCCGGTGCGGGAGGACGCCACCAACGGCCTGCTCCATTCGGGCATCCTGCGCTTCACCCTCCCCGAGGACACGGGTGAACGGCTGTGGATTCGGGCCTGCTTGCTGGCGCCGGTGGAGGCCTACGCCACAGTGCTGGCGATCCAGAGCCAGGCCGTCGAGGCGGAGGCCATCCCCATTCCCGCGGAGGCCGGCGAGGAGGCGGACGAGGAGGACGCGGAGGGTACGGCGGCTGGTGTCCCCGGGACGGCCCCTGTCCACCAGCCCCTGCCGCCCCACAGCATCACGGCCTTGGAGGAGGGCATGCCGGAGATCGGGGCGATTCACCAGCCCTTCAGTTCCCGGGCGGGGCGGGCCGCTGAGACGGAGGCGGAGTTGCGGATGCGGGTGGCGGAGCGGTTGCGCCACAAGGACCGGGCCCTGGCGGGTTGGGATTACGAGCGGCTGCTGTGGGAAGGGTTCGCCAGCCAGCTGCACACGGTGGTGTGCCAACCCGCCCGGGAGGGCGAGCCGGTGACGGTGGTGGTGATCCCCGATCTGCGCCAGCAGGTGCCGCGCAACCTGTTCGCTCCTGGCGCGCCGACGGATCAGCTGGCGGCGATGGAGCGCCATCTGCGGGAGCGCTGCCCCGCGGAGGTGGAGCTGGTGGTGCGCAATGCCACCTACCTGGCGGTGATGGCCCGGTTGTGGGTGTGCCTGCGGGAGGGGGTGGATCCGGCCCATGCGGAGCGTGAATTGCGGGAGGCGCTGATTCGCGTGTTGTCGCCCTGGTGTTTTGACGCCAGTGCGGAGGTGCGCCTGGGGGGAGAGGTGCGGGCGAGCGACGTGGCGGCGGCGATCGACGCCCTGCCGTTCGTGGCCTACCTGGAACGGTTGCGACTGTTTCTGGTGGATCCCGGTGGCAAGCCCTTGCGTTTCGATGGCCTGGAGACCAGCAGTGAGGACATCCTGCGGGCTCCCGCGCCGGATGTGGTGCTGATCGCCGCTCCGATCCAGGCGATCGAGTTTGTCTCCGCCACCTCCACCCAGCCCTCCCTGATTGGGATCGGCGCCATGCGGATCGAACTGGATTTCCAGGTCGCCTGATCCCATCCCTTCATCCACGTTTTCGTCTGCTCTTGCTCGCGCCATGCCCAAAGCCACCACCAAAAGCCGTCAAGAGCTGCGCGCCCGCTTCGCACGCAACGCGCTGCTCACGGAGACGGATTTCGCCGAGCTGATCGCCGCCACCCTCAACCTGGCGGATGACGGCCTGCTGCGCTTGCCGGACCAGTCCCTGGGACTGGTGCGCCAGTCGTCGGATGGGGCGGTGCTGCGCCTCTATGCCGACCCGGCGGCGGAGATGGCCTGCTGGCAGATGCATCTGACCGGCGCCAATAACCCCGCCTTGGGCCTGGCCGGCAAGGATGGGAAGCTGGCGTTGGTGGTGGATGGAACGACGGGACATGTGGGCATTGGCGTCACCGCTCCCGCCGCCAGGCTGAGCATCGCCGAAGCCACGGGCACCCTGGCCTCCGCCAACAGGGGCACCGTGGTGATTGATCACGAGAATGCGGGTGGCGGCAGCAGCCTTGTGTTCCGCAGCAAGGTCAACCGGGGCAGCGATTATGCCTATATTGAGTATCGAGATCAAAGCCCCGCGCAAAGCAAAGACGAGGCGGCGTTGCTGACGATCGGCATACAGAATGATTCCAGTGATCACCTTGCCTTGATGCCTTCTGGCAATGTGGGCATTGGCACGATCACGCCGGAGTACAAACTGCAGGTTTCCGGCACCGTTGGGGTGAGTGGCGTTGTCGATGTGGCGACCGGGACTAATTTGCTGCGGCTCTCAGCAAATAGCACGGCCCTGACCGACAGCGCCCCGATCAACCGGGCCGAGATCGCGAACGATACCGACCGCTATCCATGTCTGATGATTATCGGCACCCGGTCGGCCGGGGCGCTGAAAAACAAACGCCGGCAGGTTGGCCTTTGGGATGATGTGACTGTGGCTGGCACCGTGCGGGCGGCTGGCTATGTCTTCGCGATGCAGGGCTTTGAGTTTGAGTTGAAAGACGGCAATTTGACGCCGATCAACAAAACAAAGACGACTTACTCCTACACCGGCTCCAACCAAACCTTTGTCGTCCCCGCCGGGGTGACGTGGATTTTTGTCAAGCTCTGGGGAGCGGGGGGCGGAGCGGGCAAGGCGGGTGGCTGGTCGTTCGGAGCGGATGGGGGCGGAGGTGGCCACACGCGGGGCCTGTTTCCTGTCACGCCGGGGGACACGTTGCTCCTCGTGGTGGGCCGCGGCGGCACAACGGTGAACGGCACGGCACAAAGTTACGGCGGTGGCGGCGCGAATGGGGGAACGGGGGATGATCGCTATGGGGGCCAGGGGGGTGGTTATTGCGGGATTTTCATCAACAACAGCCTCTCGTCCGCCACCGCGTTGGCGATTGCGGGGGGCGGCGGGGGCGGGGGCTCCAGCCGAGCGTGGTGTGGAAATGTGGGCGGGGCTGGTGGTGGGCTTGTGGGCCAACGGGGAGCCAGTCCCTATGACGGCAAACACGGGGCCGCGGGGGCGGGAGGCACCCAAGCCGCCGGTGGAGCGGGCGGGTCTCCCTTTACGCGCAATGGCTCGAATGGTGGCGCCTTGCAAGGGGGCGCCGGGGCCAATCCGAACTATGGAGGCAGTGGCGGTGGTGGCTATTTCGGTGGTGGCGGCGGCGCCTACAGCGAAGCCAACACGATGGGGGGAGGTGGAGGAGGCAGCGGCTTTGTGGCGCCTTCCGGGACATTGACCGGCACCTACGTGGGGAATTATCGACAAGCGGCCTGTGCGTGGGATCCGGATTTCCCCACCAGCACAACGGAGATTGAGCTGCCTGGATTTGGAGGACAAAACACGCAAAACAACCAAGCCAATGGTGCCCAAAGTGGGGGCCATGCCTTTGCCGTGGTGTATTACTGATGGCCCTCATCATGTCCTCTCCCGCACGCTCATTACTGGTCCAGGAGACTGAACTGGAGCGGTCGCGGCTGTTCCTGTGGGATCCCGGCGGCGAATCTTCGCGCCTGGTGGATAGATAGCCAGGAGTCTTGATTCTTTTCCCTGACTGATCTGTTTTTCTTCTCCTCTGAATTTGGTTTTGTCATGCCCAAGCCCACCACCAAAAGCCGTCAGGAACTGCGCTCCCGTTTTGTGCGTAATGCGATTCCCACGGAGGCGGATTTTGCCGATTTGATCGCGTCCAGTATCAACCAGGCCGATGATGGCTTGCTGCGTCTGCCCGATCAATCGCTGGGTGTGGCGCGCCCGAAGGCGGATGTGCCGGTGCTGCGCTTTTTTGCTGATCCAGCGGCAGAAACAGCCGTCTGGCAGATGCAGTTGATCGGCACAGACAAGCCCGGTTTTGGCCTCTCCAGCCCAACGGGTCCCACGGCCCTGTTTCTGGATGGCGCGACAGGCAATGTGGGGATCGGCACAGACAAGCCAACGTCTAAATTGCATGTGCAGGGAAGCATGCGCGTCGATACAGACCTAATGGTTCAAGGCGCCCTCTCCACCTCAGGAGACATGGGGATTGGTACCACCACGCTCGGCCACAAGCTCACCGTGGAGGGTATTTCGCCAGACACCCAAGCTCCAGGCAGTGATCTTACCCGTAGAGGCATCATCGCGATCAGGAGCAATCGACCACAGTTGGATTTTATTGATACGGATGCAGAAAAAAAAGACTGGGCCATTCATGTTAACAATGATAAAATGTTCTTCGTTTGTTCGCCCTGGGCCTCTTCACTAATGGTGCTCGATAGCGCTGGCAATGTGGGAATTGGCACCCAGGCTCCTGAGTGCAAACTTCATGTTGTTGGCACCGCCGGCATCACGGGGCAAGTGGACGTACTGAGAGGAGCAAATCCGATTCGAATCACTTCAGAGTGGTCTGGCTTTGCGAGCCACTCAAAGGACGCAAAGATAGATAATGAATTGACAACGCGCAATGCCGAGATTGCAAATGATACCGTTGGATTTAAATGCCTCATGATTGCTGGCAACAAGTCTGCCGGAGAGGTCGATGGCGATCGAGGGATTCGGAAAGTGGCCATATTTGATGATTTATACATCGATCGAGATCTGCACGTTACTCGCGATTTGACGGTCGTGCGAGATTTAACTGTTCGAGGCGGCTTGCTTCGTAAAGTATGGTTTGCCACCGGCAATGGTCCTATATCTGACCTGGACAATGGGCAAATCGCGTCAAGGGTTTTAAAGGTTACCAAAAAACTAGGGGCCAGGGAAAGTGTGCTGCGGATTCTCTATTGCGATAATACTAGACTTAATGGAGATCATCAATACGGCAGATGGGAGATTCGCGTCGATGGCAAATCACTGAAAACGCCAATCATTGCGGACAGGTATCATTCTGCTGGGAACCATCATATCCATGGGACGATCATGGGATATGCCAGGGATCTTGCTGCTGGTGCCTGCGAAATTCAAGTGTGGATCGTGCCAATACCAGGTGCTAGCAATGGTGACGCTTCAACTGGCTACAATAATTCAACATGGTGCTTGGAGGCCGAGGAGATTTACCTTTAGTGAGGCCGTGCCGTGCGAAGGATGCTGTTGGTCGTGGCGTGTTGGTCGAATCCCACTACCTCTGCCAGAGCCGACCTTCGTTGACTTGTTTTACAGCGCGCGCACACCCGCTCTGATCTCGCGACATGCCACAACCTCCCTCCATCACCCTTGATCCCGCCCCCCATCCCGCCCTGAGCTACGCCGGGTTGCGGGCCGAGGCGCTGGAGCTCCTGGGGCGGCTCTGCGGCGAACGGTGGAGCGATTTCAACAGCCACGATCCGGGTATCACGATCCTGGAGCAGCTCTGCTACGCCCTCACGGAGCTGGCCTGGCGCTGCCAGTGGCCGATCGCCGATCTGCTCGCCAACGCCGATGGCGACTGGCAGCCCACCGCGGAGCAGATCCTCCACGGCGATCCGGTGACGCGGGACGACCTGCTGGCCCTGCTGCGGGCCCTGGGCTGCCAGGCCGTGGTGCTGGAGGGGGCGGACCAACCTGATCTTCCCCTCTACTTCCGGCCCACCACTGTCGCCCGCGCCCTCCCGGCCGCCGCCGCTGGACCGCCCGTGGCCGGGGACCTGGAGCTGGATGCCACCTTGGTGGCTGGCCTTGCGGCCACCCCCCCCGATCCCGTCGTGCCCCGTGGCGTTTGGCGTGTCGCCGCCCAGCTCGGCTCGGGCGCGCCCGGCCAGGGCCCCGCCTCCCTCCAGCCCATCGCCCGGCGCCTCCATGGCGTCCGCCTCCTGGGCCGTGATTTCAGCCTGGAGGCCCTCACCCCCTTTGAGGTGGTGGTGAAGGCGGAGCTGGAGCTCGTGGCGCCTGAGGTCCCGCCAGACTTGCCTAGTCGCTTGCGCGCCCGCCTCGATGCGGTGATCAGCGCGGTGGATGCGGCGGGGGAGCCCGGCGGCCTGCGCGGCGCCCACCTCATCCAGTCCCTGCAGGGCCTGCCGGAGGTGCGGCGGGTGATCGCCCTCAGCCTCGCCAGCAGCCCCGCCGGGCCTTTCCACCCCTGGCACCTGTCCCTGCCCGGTCGCGGCGCCCGTCTCCATCCCGCCTCCCCCATCTCCTTCTCACACCGCGGCCTGTCCCTGGCGCCTCCGCCCGCCCTCCCGGCCGCTAGCGCCCCCTCCCTCGCGCCTGGCTCCATGAACGGGGGCCGCGCCTCCGCCGCCTCCCCCCCTGTCTCCCCGACCCCGCCGCCCGCGACGACAGGGCCATCCGGAGCCGGGGCCTTGGGGGCGGGGGTGGCTGCGGTCCGCACAGGCCGCAGGCTCGCCCTTGCCAGCCATCGCTCCCTGGCCCGCCTCCTGCCAGCCGTCTATGGCGTCGGCCCTGCGGGACTGCCCGCCGACGCCAGCCCTGAACGGCGCGCCCAAGCCCTGCAGCTGCGGGCTTACCTGCTGCTCTTCGACCAGCTGCTGGCCAACAGCCAGGCCCAGCTCGCCCACGCCGCCCGCCTGCTCTCCCCCCTCCCCCCCGGCGACCCCCATCCCCTCGACGCCGAAGGCCTGCTGGGCGCCACGGACCGCGACCTGCCCCTCACGGACCTGACGGAGCTCCTCCAGGGCGCCCCCGCCGCTTGGCCTGACCAGCTTCGTCAGGCCCTGCGCGCCAGCGGGCCCCCCTCCGCGGCTGGCCAGCGAGCGGCCCTGCTCGCCCACCTGCTGCGCCTCTTCGGCGAGGAGCTCAGCCTCGAAACCCGTCCCGCCGCCGCAAACGGTTCCGGCCTGGCCACGGCCGAGGTGCTCGACACCCGGCTGGTGACAGCTCGCTCGGAGTTCCTGCGCCGCAACGTCCCCCCCCCCGCCGGCCGCGGCTCCGGCCCCGATCTGCTCGCGCCCGCTCCCCAACCCGCATCGCCCGCCGCCTCCGCCGCAACCCCAGTCGGCGGCGACGCCGGTGAGGGACCCTGCGCCGAACGGCTCCGCCGCAAGCTCGGCCTCCCCTTCGCCGCCGATGGCACCCCACCCCTGCTGGTGATCGAGCACCTGTTGCTCCGCCCCCTCGCCGACGACAGCGGCCAACGGGTGCAGGGCGGGGAAGACCCCATCCCCTTCCTCTCCGACGTGGCCCGCCCCGATCCCTGGAGCGGCCG
>JBKCVY010000047.1:0-4423 GCA_046317475.1 Cyanobacteriota bacterium
AGGAGCTTGCCAATGGGTTCGGCGCGCAAGTCGCTCTCAACAACGCAACACCTCATGTGACTGGCCTGGCGGTTTCGCCCCAAACCGCCAAGATGAAAGAACGTTGGCGAGGGGAGCCGTGATGTCCTGGCAGGTGGGACCCTATCTCTTCCACGAAGATGGTGTGTTGCGCTTGGGGGCTGTCCTAACCCCGTTGAGCCCCCTGCAGCGCAAGCTTTTGCTCTGTTTTGTCCGCCATCCTGGCCAGCTCGTCGAGCGACGCCAGCTGCTGATGGAGGGGTGGGGACACACCCGGGTCAGCCCCGTCAGCCTGGCCCGCGCCGTCCATGGCTTGCGGCAAATCCTGGACAAGGGCCCCTTGGGGGGGCGCGTCATCGGCACCACCTACGGGAGCGGTTACGTCTTTTCGGCCCCCGTGCGGCTCCTCGCGCCGAACAACGCCCAGAACAGCGGCGGGGTGGCCGCACCAAGTCGCCTCGCCCTGGCGTACTACCTGGAGGCCCGCGTGGCCGCGCGCCAGGGCGACCCGTTGCAGCTGACGCGCGCCCAGACGTTGTTGGACCGCGCGCTCCAGAGTTCCCCCACCTTTGTGGAGGCCATCCTCTTCCAGTGCTTCCTGCAGCTCGACCGTTGCCGTTGGGGCTTGCAGACCAGCTTGACGACGGGGTCCCACGTGGAGACGTTGCTGCGGCAGGCCGAACAGCACCAGGCGCCCGCCGAGGATTTGTTCGCCCTGCGGGCGGAAACCCTCTCCCTGCTCCATTGGCAAGCCGCCGTGGTGGACGACACCTACGGCGGTTGGCTGCCCGCCCAGCTCGGCTACGGCGTTCCCCTCCTCAGCTGGGTGCGCCACCTCCTGGCCACCGGGCGCGGCGAGGAGGGTTTGCGGCTCCTCGAACCCCATCTCGATGGCCATCTCCCCATGGGTTGGACCTTGGCCGCCCAAATCACCTTCCACAGGGGCGAGCCGAACGCCGCCATCGAAATGGTCCGCGGCCAACTGGGCTTTGATGGCTGGTCCCTGCACAGCCATCTGTTCCTGGCGATTCTCCATGCCCATCTGGGGCAGCGTGCCGCCGCCCTTCGCAGCCTGGAGGACTGCGGAGGGCCCATTCCTTCCTTCCAGGGCTGTCAGTCCGTCGTGGCCTATGTGCTCGCCCGAATTGGCGAGGGCGCCAGGGCGGAAACCCTGTTGCGCCATGCGCCCCAGCCGGGGGATGCCGCACCCGGCCTGCCGAGTTTTTGGGCCCTATCCGCCCTGCAGCTGGGCCACCACGACCTGGCGGGACGGCTGTTCCACCAGGCCCTGGACCAGCGCTGTTACCACTCGCCGTTTGTTGCAGGGAGTCCCCTGCTGGAGCCCTTCCAGGGGCTGGCCGTCGTTCAATCGTTTCGCCAGCGGATCGCCGACTCCTTCCCAACCCCGGCTCCCGCCGAGGACGCCGACCCGGTCTCCTCCCCCCCAGCCTCGCGCAGGGCGGCCAGCACCTCCTGACTGTGGCCGAGGGGACGGACACCAAGCCAGCGGGCCCGCACCTGGCCCTTGGGATCAATCAAAAAGGTGTGGCGAAGGGCCGTGGGCGCCAGCCAGGAGCCATAGCTTCGGCACACACGTCCCTCGGGGTCCGAGAGCAGGGGATAGGCCAAGCCCTCGCTGCCACAGAAGGACCCGTGGCTGTCGGGGGAATCGGTGCTGATGCCCACCACTTCGGCTCCCAGCTGATGGAAGCTCTCCAGGTCCCGTTGAAAGCCCCGAGCCTCCAAGGTGCATCCCGGAGTGAAATCCTTGGGGTAGAAGTAGAGCACGAGCCACCGCTCGCGAAAATCCTCCAGCGACAAGCTCACAGGCTGGGGATCGCGCCCGGCGCCGGCGGGGGCCACACCCGGCAACCGGAACGGGGGGGCGGGTTCCCCCGCCTCAGGTCCCTTGCCGCCCAAGGCGGCGGCTGGCTGGGGGTTCAGCCCCACCAGCGCCAGGGCTGACAGGGCCAGCAGCGAGGGAGGAACCCAACGCAAAAGGGAGCGGCGTTTCATCTAACCATGAACCCGGCAAGTCCTATCCTGGCGCAATGGAGTTGGCCAAACCTGGAACGGGTAGAGAGGGACCTCAGCCTGGACCGCGAACAGGGAGGCCCAGGCCGAAAGGGTGACGGGCCCTGCCTCAAAGGCGGGCCAAATTGACGCCCAGTTCCCGAGCGAAGGCATCCAAGCCACGCTTTTGGATGGTTTTCAAGGCCCGGGTAGACACGCGCAAGGTGACAAATCGTTTTCCCTCCGCCCACCACAGGCGCCGCTTTTGCAGGTTCACCTGTTGGAGTTTCTTGGTGCGGACGTGGGAGTGGCTGACGGCCATGCCGTTGTTGGCCCGTTGGCCGGTGAGCGCGCAGACGCGGGACATGGCGGTACGACAGAACTCAATCTTGAAGCGACCTTATCAAATCACCGCTCCACTCCGGCTCGCAGCGCGGCAGCCGCTCCCCACCGTTGAACTCGAACGCCAGCGCCTCCTCCGCCGCCCATCCCACCTGGAGCTGGTCCGGCGGTGGGGTCAGGGCAGGCCACAGCATGCGCAGCAGGCCCGCCGCGCTTTCCAGCCAGAGCACCTGCTGGTTGCCGTTCCACTCCGCCCGTGCCAGCCGCACGGGGATGCCTCCCTCGCTGACGGGATGGAGGTGTTCCGGGCGAATGGCCAGCTGCCGCCCCTCCAAGGGGGGCAGAAGATTGATCGCTGGACGGCCGATAAACGCCGCCACGAACCGGTTGGCCGGATCAAGGTGCAGCGCCCGCGGTGGCCCCACCTGTTGGAGTCGCCCCTGGTTCAACACGGCGATGCGATCGGCCAGGCCCATCGCTTCCTGTTGGTCGTGGGTGACGTACAGCACCGGGTGACCGGCACCGCTGAGCAGGCGCCGCAACTCCGGGCGCAGCTCCTCCCGCAGCTGGGCATCCAGGTTGCTCATCGGTTCGTCCAGGAGCATGATCCGCGGTTGGCGCAGCAGGGCGCGCCCAAGGGCCACCCGTTGACGTTGGCCACCGGAGAGCTGGGCTGGGCGGCGTTGGCGCAGGTCGGTGAGTTGCAGCAGGTTCAGGATGCGCGTCAGCTGCTCCTCCCGCTCACCGGCCGGCACGCCCCGCACCCGCATCCCCAGGGTGAGGTTGTCGGCCACGGAGAGGTGCGGATAGAGGGCATAGCTCTGGAACACCATCCCCACCCGCCGCTGGGCGGGATCCCGGTGGCTGATGTCCTCCCCATCCAGCTCCACCCGGCCGGCGGAGAGGGGGTCGAGGCCCGCCACCACCCGCAGGGTGGTGGTTTTGCCGCAGCCACTCGGCCCCAGCAGGGCCACGCACTCTCCCCGATCCACATCGAGATGGAGCGCGTCCAGCAGGGTGCGGCCCCCCAGCTGGCGCGTGACGCCCCGCAGCCGCAGTCCCCGCATCCCTTCACCGCCCCTCGGGTGAGGCCACTGATGATCCATCGCTGAAAAACCAACACCAACAGAAGCAGGGGCAGGCTGCCCAGCACGGTGGCGGCGGCAAAGGGTCCATAGGGCACGGTGAAGACCGATGAGGAGGCGATGCGCCCCATGGCGGCCGGCAGGGTCAGGCGATCCGCGCGGGTGAGCCAGGTGAGGGCAATGGGATATTCATTCCAACTGGCCAGAAACACCAGCAGCCCCGTGCTCGCCAGCGCCGGTCCCAGCAGGGGAATCACGATGCGCCGCAGCCGCTGCGCCATGTTCAGGCCGTCGAGGCGGGCCGCGTCCTCCAGATCCGGCGGCAGGTCGTTGATCGCCGCCTTGAGAAGCAGAACCGCCAACGGCAGAGAGAGTGCGGCATAGGGCACACTCAGGGCCAGCAGGTGATTGGCCAGGCCCCACCAGCGGGCCACCTGCAGGAGGGAGAGGAACAACAACACCGTGGGGAACAGGGCCGCCCCCACCAGGCCAGCGCTGATCAGGGTCTGGGGCCGTCCCCGGAGGTGGCGCAGGCCATAGGCGCAGGGGACGGCGAGCAGAAGCGTCAGCAGCATGGTGACCAGACCCAACAGGGCGGAGTTGCGCATCACCAGGGCCAGGGAGGGATCGCCGTTTAACACCAGGCGGTAGTTCTCCAGGGTCCAAGGGGATTCACCGGGCCCGGGGGTTCCCCCCACCAGCGCGTCGCCCACCAGGAAGGAGGTGCGCACCTGCCAAAGCAGGGGGGCCAGGCTCCAGAACAGCAGGAGCAGGCGCATCATGAGGGCCTCTCCCGCCAGCGCCCCAGCCCCCACCACAGGGCGATGAGCGCCAACATCAGGCCAAAGGAAGCCACCATCACGGTGGCGCTGTAGCCAAAGTCGAGGAAGCGCATGGCGTTGAGGTAGGCGTACAGCGCCAGGGGTTCGGTGCTCCCCGCCGGTCCTCCGCCGGTGAGCAGCTGG
>JBKCVY010000048.1:0-2164 GCA_046317475.1 Cyanobacteriota bacterium
GCCAACCGCTGCCTCGCTCCAACATTGACCAGCGCTATCTGTTGAAAACGCCAACGGTGGGCTGACGATTGGTCACTCGCCGTTGGTGTTGTCACCTGGCTCGCGCCTGGCGAGCTCGAATCCTCATTGCCAGAAAAACCAGAGCCCAATCGCCAGGCCCAGCCCCACCACCAGCCACCGCAACACCTCCCCATTGACGCGGCCGGCCACGGCGCCGCCCAGCGCGCCGCCGACGATGGAGGCCAGGGCAACAATGAGCGCCATGCCCCAATCGACGCGGCCGCTGGCCATCAAGACCATGGCGGCGCAAGCGTTGGTGGCCAGGGAGAGGAGTTGCTTGAGGCCATTGAGCTTGGTGAGACTGTCGTCAAAGGCCAGGCCCAGCAAGGCCAGGAAGATCACACTGAGGCCGGCGCCGAAGTAGCCGCCGTATACCGCCGCCAGGGTGACGGCCCCCAGTAGCGCGGCTGGGGGCCGCCGCCGTCGCGGCGTGCCGGTGGGGTGGACATCGGAGGGGCGCAGCAGGCTGCGCAGGGGCGTTTGCAGGGCGAGCAGGGCCGTGCCGAAGAGGATCAACCAGGGCACCAACTCGGCAAACATCTGCGCGTCGCTGCGCAGGAGCAGCCCGCCACCCGCCAGCCCCCCCAGGCTTGCGGCGGGCACCAAGAGGCGGATTCGCTGGCGCTGCCCAGCCAGATCGCCCCGCTGCGCCCAGCTGGCGCCCAGGTAGCCGGGGGTGAGCGCCACCGTGTTGGTGAGGTTGGCGATCAAGGGCGGCAACCCCAGGGCCGTGAGCGCGGGAAAGCTGATCAGGGAACCACCCCCCGCCAGGGCGTTCACCAGGCCCGCCGCCATTCCGGCCAAGGCGGCGATGGGCCAGCCGAAGCCGCCCGAGCTGACCATCGGCTCGACCCAAGACCCGACCGATCCTCGCATGCTTGATGGGATCCAGCGGACGGCCCAGCCCTGGACGTTGAAGGCGCTCCTCTCCCTACGGTCCATGTCGCCGCCCTGCCACGCTGGTGTGCGCGCCCCGAAGAGCTCGCCCCGCGCCATCCTGGACGGTGCCACCGAGCGGCCCCGCAGGAGCGGATGACGGCGGCCGGCGCCGGGCGGCGGAGCGGCGCTGGAGGCAGCGATGACAACGGAGGAGAAGGGGGGTGCTGTTTTCGCCAAGCGCATCGCCGGATTGAACACCTGCGACTTCAACCGCAACCGCCTGGCGATGGCTTGTTGGGCGCCAGGCAGACCCATCCGTTGGCCTGGAGTGCGGGCGATTCAACACTCCTCGTCCGTCCTGCCAACGATCTGGCCCAAGCCCTATGTCGGAGCCGTGCCGTCCAAGCCCACCAAAGGCCCCGTTGGGTTGACGTCATTGCTGTTTCGTATCGCTGTTCGGAAGGGATCGTCGATGCCGCCAGCGGGCCAGCCGATGTTGGGCAGCGCTGTGAGGATGGACCGGTCGCCATGGCCCGCGGACGGCAGGAGGTTGGCCAGCTCGGCGTTGGCAGTCGGACCTCGCTCGCTGTCGCCCCCATCGATGATCGGATCTTTCCTGTTGGCGACCAGGGGCGTGCCATTGCCGATGCTTGTGAACTCACTGGCCAGGCCTGGAGTGGCGTCGCCATCCAGGGGAGCGTCAATGACCATTGTTCTGTTGAGATCGAGATCGAGAACGGAATCGGTTTTGTTGTCTTGTGACATAAAAATCAAGTAGGGCCGGGTGGTCGAGGTCGCGGAAGGGTTGGAAGGGATGGTCCTGCTGGGCTGGCAAGGCTACATTGGAATAATCACGGCTTTTGAAGCCACGCCGTACATGATAACTTCCACCCATGACCTATCCATTGCTTGATGCGTTCACCGGGTGAGGCGTTCCGCGTGATGAAGTTGGCTTCTCTCTGTTCGCTCCGTCGCAGTGAGCCACAGGCGCTGAATGGAAGCCGTTCTAAGGGCCTCAACTTTGGCTGTGCCGCCACTCGGGCGGCTGCTTACTCCCCGGTGTTCTCTTGCCACCGTTCCGCCGTCAGGGAGAGGAAGGCTTGGAGTCGGGCGCGGTTGAGGGGGCTGGGATCGAGCTGGACTCGGGCGGAAAGCAGCGCTCCCTGATCAAGGCGCTCAAGGCTTTCTCTCTGGCGTTGATCGTCTTGAGCCGCTCGGTTTCTTT
>JBKCVY010000049.1:0-5433 GCA_046317475.1 Cyanobacteriota bacterium
CCTCTGGGGCATGTATGGCGACACCTCCAGCCCGGCGAATGGATTCGGCTCCCAGGCGGCCGAGGCGTGGGGTAGGGGATATACCGGAATGGCCAACGTGGTGGTGGGCATCATTGATGAAGGTGTTCAAATCAGCCATCCCGATCTAGTCAACAACCTTGGCAGCAATCCAGGTGAGATCAGCGGCAATGGCATTGACGATGATGGCAATGGCTATGTCGATGACCGCTACGGCTGGGATTTTGTTTCCAATGACAGCTCGGTTTATGACGGCACTGCCGATGACCACGGCACCCATGTGGCCGGCACCATCGGCGGGGAGGGGGGCAATGGCATGGGCGTCGCGGGCGTCAGCTGGGATGTGTCCCTGCTGTCTGGGAAATTTCTCGGGGCCACCGGCGGCACTACCGCCAATGCGGTCCGCGCCGTGGATTACTTCACGGATCTCAAGGTGCGCCATGGGCTGAACCTGGTGGCGACAAACAACTCCTGGGGTGGTGGGGGATATTCCCAGGCGCTCTATGACGCCATCAACCGAGCCAATAATGCCAACATCTTTTTTGTCGCCGCCGCGGGCAACAGCAGCAGCAGCACCCCCTCCTATCCCGCCGCCTACGACCTGCCCAATGTGATCTCGGTGGCCTCCATCGACAGCAACGGTGGCCTCTCGAGCTTTTCCAACTACGGGTCCTCCTGGGTGGATTTGGGTGCACCGGGAGGGGGCATCGTCTCCACGCTGCCCGGCAACACCTACGGCACCTACAGCGGCACCTCCATGGCCACGCCCCATGTGACCGGTGCCCTTGCCCTGATGCGCTCCGCCCAGCCAACGGCCACCCTGGCCCAGCTGAAGCAGGCGCTGCTGGAAAGTGTGACGCAAACCGCGTCGTTGGTGGGTAAAACCGCCACGGGCGGCCGGTTGGATGTGAATACCGCCATCAGCCGGCTTAACGATTTGGTCGCCCCCAATCCCGGCACACCTACCTATGCGGTGGCAGCTCCGGCCTCGGTCAATGAGGGGGCGGCCCTCAGCTTCACCATCACGACCACGAATGTGGCGGCCAACACGACGCTGTTCTGGCGCATGGCCGGCACGGGACTCAGCACGAGCGATTTCGTTGGCTTGAGCGCCCTTCAGGGCAGCGTCACGGTCGACGCGACGGGCTCGGCCATCCTCCAGGCCACGGTGGCGGCGGACGGCACCACCGAGGGCAATGAATCCCTGCTGTACGACCTATTCACGGATGCCAGCCTCACCGCCCGCGTCAGCGGCGCCACCGTGGTGCTCAACGACACATCCCAGGCCTCTGGACAGACCTTGTGGGGCACCACCGGCAGTGACACGATTACGGGCGGAAGCGGTCCCGATCGGCTTGCGGGCGTGCCTGCGACTGGGACAAGCGCCACGGAATTGGGCGCCAGGCAGGTGGATACCCTTACGGGGTTGGGCGGATCAAATCTGTTTTTGGTCGGCGATGGGCGAGGCGTCTTCTACGACGACAAGGTGAATAACAACTTGGGCAATGCGGATTATGCCTTAATCAAAGACTTCGTGCCTGGAGTTGACAAGTTGCAGGTGCGTGGAGGGATGGCTTACATCTACACCCCATCCAGCACCGGGGTGTCCCTGTATTGGGATCGTAACAAGGACGGTCGTCTCACCAGTAGTGGCAAAAACCAGGATGAATTGATCGCGATTCTTCAAGGCGTCTCCGCCCTGTCAAGCGTCGATCTCATCGCTGTCTGAAGACCGCAGTGGCGAAGGGGAGCTGGGGGTGGGCCGCAGCTCCGGATCGCCGACGGAGCAGCGATCCCGACAACCAAAGATCGCCTCCGAATGGCGGTACTGCTTGAATTCCAACCAATGGCCATCGGGGTCGATCAGGAAGAACGTGTGGTGCTCCAAAACATCCCCGCGATAGCGGAGCTTGGGCTCCACGCCGAATCGCAGGCCCGCTCCTCGAGCCCGCTCCAGCCATCGCCGCCAATCCTCGAGGTTGTCCCACACCAAACCAAAGTGGCGCGGGTAGATGCCCTGCTGCCGTGGCCCGTCATCGTTTGGAGTGTATTGGGCGACCAGCTGATGACCTCCCAGATTCAGGATGAGGGCCTGGGCACTGCGCCGACCCACCGCGCAACCCAGACCATCGGCGTACCATCGCTCCGTCTCCACCAGATCGGTCGAGGGGATCGAAAGGTGGAAACGAATCAGGGACACGGCACCGAACCAAGCGGGGCTGTTGTATAGCCTACAAAACCATAGAGAGTACTCACTGTTTCACAAAGAACCAAGCCCAGAGTTCAAGACAACCCAATTACATAAAGAACCAAGCTCAGAGTTTAAGGCAGCCCAATGATGCAAAACGAAGATGCACCTCCCCTCCATCCGAGGGAGGGGCCAGGCAGACGCCTGAGGGTAAGCCGATCATTTGAGTTGGGCTTCGACTTCGGTGCGGATCGTGCAGTCGCTTTTAGGAAAACTGACACAAAGTAAGGCATAACCTTGCTCAATCTGATCATCATCAAGGAATGATTGATCGGATTGATCGACCACTCCGCTCACTACCTTGCCAGCACAGGTGCTGCAGGCTCCGGCCCGACAGGAATAGGGAAGATCCAATCCGTTTTCTTCCGCCGCATCAAGAATGTAGGTGTCCTCGTCGCAGCTGAAAGAGTCATAACCTTCAATTATAATGGTGTAGCTGGACATCGTCGAAAGCAAGCGTTTCAGCTATCTTGGTCAGGGGCCCAAGCGGAATCTGTAGCAACAATCACCTGGATGGTTCCTTGTCTACGGACGGGCCTTGGGTGCGGCGGGACTGGCGCCGGCAGCGTTCCGAACACCAGCGCACGTCCTCCCAGACCGCTTTCCACTTCTTGCGCCATTGGAAGGGACGTCCACAGCAGGCGCAAATCTTGGTGGGTCGGTTGGCGTGGTGGGGCATGCCGAAGGTGAGGGAGCCAACCTTTCAAGGATTGGAGGAAGTCTGCCATGGTTACACCCGCATCGCCGCGGCATCCGCAGCCCGCAGGCTGGCAGGGGGCTGGAGCGGAGGGGTGCGCGCCGTCGGCAGGCCAGTGGAGGGAGGAGATCGCCGGTGGGCGAAGCTCGGGCCCTTCTGGCGGAAGGAGTCATGCCAAGGGCGTTGAAAGGTTCTTAGCTTTTGGTGGCTGCTCGGAACTGGGTCTGTTGGGGAGACTCACCACACCAGTTGTGGTAGTGATGGCGAATGATGGGGGAATAGGGCAGTCCGCACCGTTGAAACAGGATTTCGATTCGTACCTGGCCAGCTGGGGTGGACAGCAACAGTTCTCGTAGCCTCCGAAAGCGGATTTTCCGCGTCTCAATCAGTGGAGAGTGTCCTAACTCCTGACAGAAGCAGTATTGAAGGTTACGGGAAGAAACGTGCAGTGCCTCCGCCAGTTCCTCGATGTGGAAGGGTTGATCGAGTCGGGAATGGATCCACTCCCTGGCCAGGGAGATCAGGCGAAGGCGCTCGAGCGATGCACAATTCAGCTCCGTTGTGTGTGGATCTTGACTCTGGCGCCAAAAGCAGAGTTGATCAATCAGAGCTGCCCTGAGAAAGGTGACGGTGCCGGGTGAATGCTTCATCGCGGCCACCAGTTCTAGGGCTGTCTCAATGACTGTGATCGCATCAACTGTGTTGGCCAAATGGCGACAGGTAAGGCCTTGCCAAGCGGAGGATTCACCCAAAAGGGAAACTGGCAAGATCACGGAGACCTGACTGACCGACACAACCTCGAGAAGCATTGCTACAGAATGAGCCTCGGGTGATTAGGTGGGTGGGGAGCCCTGAGATGTTGGGGGTTCTCAATCCAAACTAGCACTCAACAGTATCCCATACCCTACTTCATTTTAACCTCCTCAGCTTCCAGCGTCAACGCTGCTCGTTTGCGGACCAGCGTCACTTGGTTTTGCTCGCCTCGATGGGCACGGGGTTGCTGCTCAGCCAGACCGTCTGTTTTGACCGCTTGAAAACGGTTCTGCCCATGGGCCATTGTCTGGCGGCCAGCTGGCAACGGCGCTGTCAACGCTGGTTGAGCAATGCGCGGGACGACGTCGAGCCGTTGTTTGGATCCCCGCCTATCTCATTGTCGCCGTACAGTAACAAGCCCTCAAAGCTCTCAACGTCCAGCTTGGCCAGCAGGAGCCGGAACGTGGAATTGGATGGCGCTTTTAGGATATGGGATCCGAGACATTGGTTTAGAGTCTTGCGATGGCAGTTGGCGAACTTCTCTATCCTCATCAGCGAGCCCTTTTTGCTGTAAGCGTCAGCCTCCCGCGAAGCGTTAGATGGCCAGGATCGCTACCAGCAACAAACACCACTGGGGAAAACGGATGCCGCGACGCATGCGGCAGTCTGGCAATGCCTTGAGGAAATTGATCAGATCGAATGCCGCAGCTGGGTTTTCGAGCAGGAGGACCAAGGGGTGAGAAGCGGCTTGAACGAACCAAACCGCATGCGCCAGGGCGCTTTGAGGCCTGATGGGACACTTCTAACGTGCCCTGGTGCCAACCCCCGCTCCAGGATTTCAGCACAAGGCTAGTCTCGGTGACATAACGCGCAATGATTGTTGTTTAGCGCAAGGATTGCCAATGATCTTGACGAAATGAGCAATTTTCGCTAGACATTTGCTTTGAAGTTTTTTGTATGCAGTTAACTAAACGTTTTCTTGCTTCGCAAGTTCTGATCATCGCCGCATTGTCTGAAGCCTGCATCGCTGCCACAGTAGCTCCTACCACTCGCTTTCAAGGAACAACTGCTGGCGTCTTCACTAATAATGATGCAGGTGTTGTTAATGGCATAGGTACAAATAGCTTTTCCTGGGGTATAGGACAACCAAACAGAAGTAATCTTACATTTGCTGGCGGTCTGTTCGACGTCAATGTGAGGACTGGTTACGTTTACGGACCTCGGGCTAGAAATGATGCAGAGGTTTTCTCGCTAGGCAGTCTTAGCTATTATAATGGAACAATAACGGGAGGATCAGGAGCTAATAGCGTTCAGCTAAATGTGACTTCTTCGGTGACATCTCCCGTGGGTACCAATCCTGCGACCTTCCCAATTCCCTTTACTTTGATTAATAGTTCAAATACGAACGACCCGATCGCCAGTGCCGATTCTGTCTTTTTGCCTCGGAACTTGCCACCAGTAGTTACACAAACACCCGGAAATTATCCTATTACCCTTGAAGTGCCAGGATTTGGGCAGACAACAGGTAGTGGTTTTTCTACACTCGACAAGTTTTTTGTTTTAGAAGATGGAACGGCCAGCGCCAGTCTTCTTGGGCGTCTCGTTCCAGCTTGCGAGCCGATTGTCACTGGCGCAGTTTCTGTAACTCCTAATGGAGCAACGATGAGTGCCGCTTTCACACCCAAATTTGGACTAACCACATCACAGGCTGCTAGCC
>JBKCVY010000050.1:0-7645 GCA_046317475.1 Cyanobacteriota bacterium
AGAGATTGGATGGACTGGTCGATCAGACGGGCCTGGGCCGACTCATCGAGTTTGCCGGGCAGGCTGGCAAGGGCTTTCTCGATCGCCTTGAGGGCTGTGTCGCGACGGAGTTGTTCGCTGACGCGGGAGGCCTCGTTGGCCAGATCCGAGGAGGCGGCCTGCTTCATGCGGGCGATCTCCTCAATCGTGCGCTGCTCGCTGTCGAGCCGGATGGCATCGGCGCGGGCTTTACCTTCAACGCGAATCTGCTCCGCCTTTTTCTGGGCGTCAGCCACGCCCTTTTGGGCTTCGGCCAGGGCCGCGGTGGCCGTGGCCAACCGCTCTTCGGCATCCTTCAGGTCAGTGAGGATGGCGGAGCGGCGGCGCTCCAGGATGCCGCCAAGAAAGCCCCGGAGAAACCACACCAAACCGGCAATGACAATTGCCAGGTTGATGATGTTGGTTTCGAAGAGATTCAGGTTCAGCCCAAAGCCACCGTGGCTGGCCAAGAGCTGGGGCAAAGGGGCGGTCATGGGGTGGGAAGCAAGCGAGAGACGATCTGTTCGCTGAGCAGGGAGGCCTGCTGATCCAACGCGGCCAGCGCTTTGTCACGCTCGGCGTCGATCTCGCGGCGGGCCTGTTCACGGGAGGCGTTGGCGGCGGCGGTGGCCTCCGCCAGGGCGGCCCGGTAGAGCCGGTCCATCTCCTGTTCAGCGCTCAACACCATCGCCTGGGCTTCCTGGCGGGCGTCCTTGAGCTGATCCTTGAGATCGGCCTCCAGCCGCTCGGCTTGGGCCAACTTGCTCTTGGCCTCAGTACGGCTGGTGGAGATGTAGCCCTCCCGTTCCTCAACGGCCTTGCCGACCGGGAGGAAAAAGAGCGCGTTGAGAATGAAGGTGAGGAGCACCAACTGAAGCGCCATCAAGGGCAAGGTGGCATCGAGGTCAAACAGACCTCCCTCCTGGGCACCGGCCTCGGCGAGCAATAGCCAGCTGGTCATGGAGCGGGGAGGGCGAAACGGCGGGAGCTGGACGAAATCAATCGGGACGGTGGCTCCAGGCGGTTGGCTGTCGGGACGTCCCGCGCCTCCAACCGCCCGGATCGACGTCAGCCGGCGAAGGGGTTGGCGAAGAGCAGCACGAGTGCTACCACCAAGCCATAGATGGTGAGAGCTTCCATGAAGGCCAGGGACAGCAGCAGGGTGCCGCGGATCTTGCCTTCAGCTTCAGGTTGGCGGGCGATGCCTTCGACAGCGCCGCCAGCTGCGGTGCCCTGGCCAATGCCAGGGCCGATGGCGCCAAGACCAACGGCAAGGCCGGCGGCCACAACGGAGGCGGCGGCAGTGAGGGAATCCATGGGGTAACGGGGGATGGGAGTCGCTGGACGACCGCGCCGGAACGGGTCGTGGTCCGGATGAACATGGCGCCTGGGACATCCCTCAACGACCTCGGGGAGCTCGGTGGGAGATGGGCCCGATCAAGGTCGGACCTGCGCGCTGCGAGTTTGGCAGACCGCCGGGTTCAGGTGGTCAGGGAGAAATCAGTGGTGCTATTCGTGCACGGCCTCGCCGATGTAGTAAGCGGCGAGGGTGGCGAAGATCAACGCCTGGATGGCGCTGGTGAACAGCCCCAGGAACATGGCGGGCAGAGGAACAATCAAAGGCACAAGGAAAGCCAAGACCGCCACCACCAATTCATCGGCCAGAATGTTTCCGAAAAGACGGAAGGAGAGGGAAAGGGGGTTGGTGAAATCCTCAACGATCTTGAACGGAAGCATGATCGGAGTGGGCTCCACGTAATATTCGAAGTAGCGAAATCCTTTACGGCTCAAGCCGGCATAGAAGTAGGCCAGGGAGACCAGTAGGGCCAGGGCGATCGTTGTATTGATATCCGCCGTGGGAGCACCCAGTTCACCACTCGGCAGGTGGATGAGCTTCCAAGGAATCAGGGCGCCGCCCCAATTGCTCACAAAGATGAAGAGAAACAGCGTGCCGATGAAGGGCAACCAATCACGGTACGCCTTCTCGCCAATCTGTTCGCGGGCCAGGTCGCGAATGTAGTCCCACAGAAATTCCAGCAGGTTCTGCACTCCTGCCGGCTCCCGCTGCAGACGACGGGTGCCGATCACCACAACGGCAAGCAGGGCACCGATCACCACCCAGGAGCTGAGGAACACCTGGCCGTGGATTTTGAGATTGCCCAAAATCCAGTAAAAGTGCTGGCCAACCTCGAGTTCGGCGAGGGGGAGCCGGGGCATCGCGAAAGGCATCGCAACCATCGGATTGGCCATACCGGAGCGACTCTCCGGATCGACGGGCCGCCCGGAGGGGCGACCGGGATTCAGGCGTCGAGAAGGGCCTGAACCAGAAGGGCCGGCTTATAGAGCAGGAAGCCCAAAAGGGCCGGCAAGATGTGGAGTCCTGGAACCTTGGTGGTCGCCAGCACCAACGCAATGGGCACCAGAAGCTGGATCTTGCCCACGGACTTGGAGCTCACGCCCAACCTCGACACACTGCGGGACAGCAACAGGAGGTAGAGCAGGCCACTCGTGGCACCCAGAAGGGTGCTGAGGGCGACGGACATCCCAAAGAAGAGGGCGACGGTGGGCACGGCAATGGCTGCCGCCACCGAGGTGGCCACCAATAAACGCCGCCTCAGGCGGTGAAAGTGATCCATCCCGTTCGTCTCCGTCCCGAGGGTGGAGGGGGAGGGGAGGACGTTTGGCCCAGGGATGGCATCACCTTGCGTTCCTTCCACCGACGTGGGAACGTCGGCGTCGGGGGGAGTGGCAAGAGCTACCGCCAACCTGGGAAAACCTTGGAAGCGACGGGAATTTATCACGCGGCGCTACCCCCTTGCGCCCTTCAGGGGGCCACGGGGAGCAGCACCCGCTGTCGGATCAGGCGCCGGGCCCGCTCCAACCGCTCCCCCTCCCCCCTCGCCACGGGCACGGCGGCCAGGGCCGTGCCGGCTGGGGTCCCCCCCCAGGCCTCCATCAGGGCGAGGTCGAGCGGATCCAAATCGAGGGGCCGCAGGTCGGGATCCAGCAGGGACGTGCCGGGCCAGCCCCACAGGCAGCGGTTCCGTTCTCCAGCGGCCGCCAGCAGGGCTCCGTCCTCTCCCCAGTCGTGGCGATGCGGCGGTTCATGGCTGACAAACAGCTCAAAATGGCTGATGTCCGGATCCAGGGCCTCCACCAGCTCCCACTGGTCGCGTTCCGGCAGGGCCCGGGCCCGCTCCAGCAGCTCGCCGGATAGCAGGCGTGCAGGATCCCACACCTCGGGGTTGGAGAACCCCGCGAACGACAGGTTGGCCTCCCTCAGGAAGGCCAGCAGGCTGGAGACGGTGAAGCTGGTTTCGCGTGGATGGAGGTACATGTCGGCGAAATTGGCGTTTGCGGCGGTGTCGAGCGCCCAGCGTTCCTCGTGGTGTCGCCGCAGGCGGTTGCCTGGTGGCAAGGTGGTGAGCAGGGCCCGGCCCAGCCGCAGGCCCGTGTCGCCCGGGTCCGCCCCGAGCAACCCGAGGGCCCGCTGCGTGCGGTGGATCTCCCAGCGCCCCGCCTCGGCGTAGAGGAACAGATGCAGCAGCCCTCCGGGGGCGAGCCGTGCCGCCAGGGCGCGCAAACCCGCCTCCGGCCGGTCCATGTGGTGGAGCACGCCCACCGAATTGATGAGGTCGAAGCGTCCCTCGTTCTCCAGGTCGAGCAGGCTGCGCCGCTCGATCCGCAGCTCCCGCGCCTGGGCGGCACCGCCCGAGCGGCGGAGCCGTTCCCGGGCCACTTCCAGCGTTCCGGGGCTGATGTCCACCGCCAACACCGTGGCCCCAGGGTTGAGGTGGCAGAGGTAGTCGGTGCTGACCCCGGTGCCGCAGCCGGCGTCGAGCACCCGCCAGGGGCGCGGCCCCCCGCCCGCGGGACGCGGGGGCAGGGCGCCCCGCACGGCGGCGACGACGCTGTCAACGCACCAGCGCCAGTTGTAGCCCGGCGGCGGACCGTCCTGGAGGGGATCGCCGGGATAGGGGAAGCGGTCGTAGAAGGCGCTCACCACCGGGGTGGCGGCATCCAGGGGGGGGCTGGGCAACTCCTGCATTCGGGACGTCCCGCTGCTCGCAAACTCCTGTGCCTTCCCAGACTCCCCCATCGGCGCCCGCCGCTCCCCGTCGGCTGCAAACATTTGTTCATGCCCGCCCGGAGGACCAGGGGGGCGGCCGTAACGTGCCCAAGCCCGGCACGCTCCCGTTCATGACTGTGACCGCCAGCAGCGGCAGCACGAGGGTCAATCCCCAGCTCTATGACACCCTGCCCCTCTCCAGCGTCCGTCAGGCGGAGCAGCAGGACCGTTTCCCCGACGGTGGCGAACTGAAGACCCTGATCACCTTCTTCCAGAGCGGGCAAATCCGCGTGGAAGCGGCCCAGAGGATCAGCGCCAACGCGGAAGCGATCGTGGCCAAGGCCGCCAACCGCATCTTTGTGGGTGGCACCCCGCTCTCCTACCTCGATGGCCCCCTCGGCGCCGCGGAGACCGCGACCAGCACGCCACTGGCGGCGGATCAGGCGGCCTTCCAGCGCTCCGTTCAAACCTTCGCCGGCACCACCGCCGGCCGCCGCGGCAACGTGATCAGCCGCCTGCTGGAGGGGGCTGGCGGTGATGCCGACGTGCGGGTTGTCCTGCCCAGTGGCTTCAACCCGATTTCCGTGGGCGTCTACGGCACGGAGCGGATGAAGAAGTCCATCCGCGACCTCGCCTGGTTCCTGCGCTACGTGGGCTACGCGCTGGTGGCCGGCGATCCCAGCATCCTGGCGGTGAACACCCGCGGCCTGCGGGACGTGCTGGACAAGGCCTGCTCCCTGGCCGCCACCAACGTGGCCCTGCCGGAAATGCGTGCCGCCGCCGCCGCCCTGTTCAAGGGGGAGACGGAGGCACGCTCCCTGGTGATCGAATGCTTCAACGTGCTCCTCAAAGAGCTGGAGGTGCCCACGCCGTCCACCCGCCAGCGGCTCGGCAGTCCCGTCAACCAGGGTCTTCAACTGCCCGCCATCTATGCCTTGGCCGCCGAGGGGCGCCAACGGTTTGTGATGAAGCCTGGCCTGTCCGGCCGGGAGAAGGCGGAGGTGATACGGGCGGCCTACCGCCAAGTGTTTGAACGCGACATCGTCAAGGGCTATTCCCAAGAGGTGTGCACGGTGGAGGCCACCCAGTGCCGCCAGGGCCAAATCTCCATGCGGGAGTTCATCCGCGCCCTAGGTCGCAGCAAGGCTTATCAAAAACAATTTTACGGCCGCTTCTCCAACAGTCGGGTGGTGGAGCTGGCCTTCCGCCATTTCCTGGGCCGCGGCCTGAGCTCGATCGAGGAGTTTCGCTATTACTTCGCCATCGTCAGCGACCAGGGCCTGAAGGGACTGGTGGATGTGCTGGTGAACAGCATGGAGTACGCCCGCGTCTTCGGCGAGGAAACCGTTCCCTACCTGCGGGATCTTGGGGAAGAGGCCCAGGAAAGCGCCGGCTGGGGGTCCAACCGTAAGCTCTTCCGCTTCAGCGCCCCCTTCGAGGGAGCGCCGCAGTACATCACCCTGTACGCCTCCTATCGCCAGCCCCTGCCGGATCAGCACGCCTATGGCGGCGGCAACGATCCCCTGGCCCTCACCTATGGCGCCATCTTCCCCTCGGGCACGGCCTCCGTGGCCACCCGTGCGGTGCCCTTCAGCTACGACACCCGCCGCATCCTGATCAGCAACGGCCTCAGCCAACCCGGCCAGATGGCCAGCCCCCAATTCCGCAAGGCCAGTCCCCGACGGGTCGGCCCCCGGGTGGTGCGGCTGCAGCAGATCGCCACGGGGGGCAATTCCGTGCCGCGACGCGGCGGCCAGCCCAGCGTGCGCGGCAGTGAATCCTCCACCCAGGCGGTGATACGTGCGGTGTATGCCCAGGTGCTGGGCAACAGCGGCTACGCCGGCGAGCGCAACACCGTGGAGGAGATCAAGCTGGAAAACGGCGACATCAGCCTGCGGGAGTTCGTGCGGCAGGTGGCCCGTTCCGATGCCTTCCGCCGCCGGTATTGGAGTGGCCTCTACATCTGCAAGGCGATTGAGGTGATGCACCGGCGCCTGTTGGGCCGGCCCACCTTTGGACGCTGGGAAATCGACGCCTACTTCGATACGGCGGCCCGCAAGGGCTTCTACGGCGTTGTCGACGCCATGCTCAACAGCGTCGAATACACCACCACCTTTGGGGAAGACACCGTCCCCTACGAGCGCTTCATCACTCCCACCGATCTCAATACCCGCCGGGTTCCGGCCCTGCGTCGGCCGATCCGGGCTGAGGCCATCCCCGATATGCGGATGATCCCGCGGCCCGATGTGCCGGCTCCGCAACAGATCCGCACCACCGCCGATCTCACCCCCCGCAACCTGCCCCCCCGCGCCACTGTCGTGCGGGGCGGCTGGACCGCCCAGATCAGCGGTGGCGAAACCCTGGCTCCGCCGCCCGCCGCCGGTGGTCCGGGAACCCTGCGCCAACCTCCCGCCCCCGCCCGCACCTGGCGCCCCCAACCTGGTACCAGCGCCGCCTGGACCATAGGAATCTCCGCGGCGCCCTCACCGGTCACCCGTCCAACGGCGGCTCCCCTTGGCGCTCCCGCCATCGGAATCTGGAAAGCGGCGGTGTCCTCCGCCGGGGCCACCCTGGGCATGGGGCCAGCCACCGCGCCGGCCCAGGCCATGGAGAAGGCCCTGCGCGGCGCCAATCCCCAGGGCTTCCGCCGTCGCCAGAGTCTGGGCCGTCCCGTGCGCTTGCTCAGCGCTCCCAGCGAGGGCCAGCTCAAGGAGGCCATCGCGGCCACCTACCGCCAGCTGCTCAACCGCGTGCCCTTCGCCGCGGAGCGCCTGAAGGATGCCGAGTCGCAACTGCGGGACGGCCAGATCTCCATCGCGGAATTTGTGGGCCTGATCGCCAGCAGCGATCTGTTCCTGCAGCGCCTCAACCGCTTGGCCCCCCTGCGGGCGGCGGCGGCGGCGCACCTCGCCCTGCTCGGCCGGGCGGCCCAACCTGCGGAAACCAGCCGTTTTCTAGCCCTGCGCACGACGCGGGGATTGCCCGCCGCCCTCCAGGGGATTTTGACCAGCGAGGATTACGCCCGAGCTTTCGGCCGCGACACCGTGCCCTACCTGCGGGGGCTCAACACCACCGATGGCATCCCCCTGGGCACGGTCAACCGTTCCGCGGAGCTCTACGGCGGCAACGGGGGACTCACCCCCAGCCCGCGTCCATCCATCTAGGCCGACCCCCCACTGGGTCGCGAGGGTGCGCAATGGCCTCCGGGGACCCCCCGGGGGCCATTGCGCATGGCGTGGCGATTTGTCGCGATCCGCGATGAAAAAGGCCCGTTTTTTTGCCGCGTGTCTGACGCAACAAGACGGGGCGAAAATGAACAATTGCTGCAACAGTCCCCTGCTGGCGCCGAGCTCAAACTCATTGCGACTCAAGGGATTTCAGCCAATTGACGCCATGAAGATCTGTTACCGAGGCGGCGAGCTGCGCGGGGCTTTGGCGCAGAATGACACCGCGATCGGCACCACCGATCTCACCCTTACCCACCGGATACCGGTCTCCTTAACGGTGACCGCTTGTTTCGAGGCAGAACTGCATGAGCATCGTCTCCAACTCGATCAT
>JBKCVY010000051.1:0-1957 GCA_046317475.1 Cyanobacteriota bacterium
GCCCCCTAGGTGTGTCGCTTCAGCGGGGAAGGTCGGGTTCCGTTCCGTCACCAACGGGGATCAGAACCCGAGCCCAAGCAGGCGCAGGAGGGAGCCAGCATTGATGATCGGCCCAATGGGCTGGAGGGCATCGGAAACGCTGTCGGTGGCCTTCGCCCACCTGTGGCGGTCGACCACCACCACATCCCCCTGTTGGAGGGGGGGGTTTTGGGGGGAGCCAAGGGGTGCGGCTGGATCAAAGCGAATGGTGGCCTGCTTGATCGCCCCGGAAGGCTGGAGCCGCAGCAGGCGCACGGTCTGGCCACTGGCTCGGCGGGTCAACCCTCCAGCGGAGAGCAACGCCCCGGAGAGGGGACTGTTGGACTTGACGTTTTGGGGGCCAGGCCGCTCAACCGCTCCTACCACATTGACGGTGATGGTGTCGGGGGCGAAGGTGGAGGAGGCGATGGCGAGAAGTTCGGACTCGCTGAGGTTGTCCGCCCGGGGGATGGTGATGGTGTCACCGTCCTGGAGCAGGGGGTTGGTGACGGGGCCACCTCCCGCCAAGACCGACCAGAAATCGAATTGAAGGGTGCGCACCGGTGAGCCGGGGGCGCCCGTGCTCCGCTGCACCGTGAGCCGCCGCAGGTCTCCATAGGACGTCAGCCCCCCGGCCTTCTGGATCGCCTCCAGGAGGGTGGGCCAGCCGCTGGTCTGAATCACCGGGCCGCTGGGATTGCCGCCGCCACTGCTGAGCAGTTGATTCGTGCCGCCCTTACCAATGCTGTAGAGACCTGGCCGTTGCACTTCGCCGGTCACAGCCACCCGCACCGGGCGAGCCTCCACCAGGTCGAGATACACGATCGGACGGCGCAGGATGCGGGAGTAACCAGCGGTGATTGTGTTGCGTGCCTGATCCAGCGTCAGGCCCCATACGGGCACGCTGCCCAGGCGGGGCAAACTCAGGGTGCCATCGCTGAGGACCTCGGCGACGGTCTCATACCCATCCATTCGAAACACCGCCATCTTCAGCCGATCTCCCGGACCGAGGCGATAACGGATGTTCCCCGCCAAGCCTGGGTCCATGCCAGGGGCCAAAGCCCCCCCCGGGGCGACAGAGGCGCTTTGGCGGCCAGGCGGCGTCCCGGGGGGGGCGGCCCCGGCCATGCCCGCCTGAACAAGCATCCATGCCACGAGGCAGAAGCCCGTCAGGCCAGGGAGAGAGGCCGGCTCGTGCCATCCCGTTCGTCCCGGAGGCGCTTCGCGGCGAGACATGGCAAACGGGAAAGACGACCACACCCGGAGTGTCCCATGGACAGGGAGGGAACACTTAGGGAAGACCGTCCAATGGCCAATCCGCCCCTGCCTCCCTGGAGTCGCCGCGGCTCAGACGCAGGGCCCGTTCCCGCCCACCATCCGCCAGCCGCCGCCTCGCGCTGGGATCGTCGATGAGGCCTTCAATCGCCTCCAGCCAGTCTTGGTGGCTGTCGGCAAGCAACAGGCCATCGATCCCATGCCGGATGAAGCCCCGATACGGAGGGCGGTCCGAGTAGAGGCCAGCGGCCCCGCAACGGGCCGCATCCACAACTTTCACAGCGGCCTTGGCCGCGTTGAAGCGGGTTGGCAGCAGGGGGGTCAGGAGCAGATCCACCCGACCCCGTCCGGTTTCAGCCAAATAGCTGGGCCAGGCCATGGGATGGAGGATTCGGATGCGCGGCAGATCGCGGAACTGGCGGTTGATCGTCAGATCGCCGAACAGATCCACATGGGTGTGGGGCTGGCGAGCCTGCAGGACGGCCAGCAGCTCCCGCAGCCAGGCAAACTCCTGGGCATGAACACTTGTTCCCAAGTACGCCAATTGCAGGCGGGGCCGGTCCTCCAGAAGGCTGGGATGGGGCAACAGGGGCAAGCACTTGGCCCCCAGGTGCGCGTACTTGTGGGCCAGGAAGGCACTGGTGACCCAGACGCGATCAAACAG
>JBKCVY010000052.1:0-2962 GCA_046317475.1 Cyanobacteriota bacterium
GGTCGGCGCTTTCCAGATCATTTCCCCGCAGGCGGGCACCCCGCAGCTCGGCGAAGGGGAGCTTGGCGCTCTCCATGTCGCAACCCTCCAGGTCAGCCCCCCGCAGGTCGGCACCGGTGAGATCGGCGGCGCCCAGGTCGCAGGAGCGGCACACCACCCCGCGCAGGCTGGCTCCCCGCAGGTTGGCCCGCTCAAGATCCGCCCCGATGAAGAGGCCACCATCCAGCCGGGCGCCGGACAGGTTGGCGTCCTCCAACTGGGTGCCAATCCAACGGCCCCGGGCCAGATTCGCGCCGCGCAGATCGACCGAGCGCAGGTCCATGGCGGAGAAATCCGCGGCAACGCAACGCGCCCACGGCCCCCCACGGCAGGGATGGTGGACCTGGGATGGCCAGAGAATGGCGCTGACCAGGAGCGGGCCAAGCAGGAGCGAAGCCAGAATCCAGAAGAGACGCGAAGAACGGAGCCGCATGGAAAGAAGATGCGAATTCAGCACAAATTTAATTGCACAAATTCCCCATTTATTTGCCCCATTATTTATTACTTTGTCCAGATTTTCGTCCAGGCTGGCCCATCACGCCGTTCCTTCCTGCGGCGTGACGGGATAATGGGCACAATCGCTCCCTGGCGACCATGACCGGCTCCTCTCCCGCCATCGCCACCCAATTGGGGCAGGAGGGCCTGGGTCAGCAGCCCTGGGGGGTGGAGCAGTGGATGGAGTTGATCAACTCCTACCGCTACAAAAAGCGCCTGGGGCGGGCCTGGGATTACGCCCGCTTGGGCAATGTGATGTCCATCCGCTTCGAGGGCCGGCGGGTGCATGCCCGCGTGCAGGGCACCGGCGAGGAGCCTTACAAGGTGAAGCTCTGGCTCGATGTGCTCAACGACGAGGACTGGGGCTATGTGCTGGAGGCCCTCAGCCAGAAGGCCCGCTGGTCGGCCCAGCTGCTGGCGGGCACCATGCCGCGCGACATCGAACGGGCCTTCGCCGCCAGCGGCAAGCGCCTGTTTCCCTTCAAGTTGCAGGAGGTGCGCAGCGAGTGCACCTGCCCCGACAAGGCCAATCCCTGCAAGCACGTGAGCGCCGTCTTTTAGTTGATGGGGGATCGGTTTTCCGAAGATCCCTTCGTGCTGTTCCAGCTGCGGGGCCGCAGCCGCCAGCAACTCTTGGCGGAATTGGCGGAGCGGCGGCGGGCCGGGGCCAGGCCCCCCGAGGCCCATGTGCCCCATCCGGCACACGCGGCCATCGCCGATCCCACCCGCTGGTGGCGCTACGACGCGCCCATGGACCCGGATCTGGTGGTGATCACGCCCGCGCTGGAGGGGGAAACGGGCTTGGAGTTGGCGGGCCCCTTGCCCCTGGCGGAAGACCCCCGCTTCCCGGAGGCCAACCGCCTCTTTTTGGAGCGACTCCTAGCCCATGGCAAGGGAATGGCGGAGCAGGCGATGGCGCGGGCCATGGCCGCCGGGGCCGATCCGTCGTGAACGGCGCGGAGCCCCCCTGGCTTCAGGAACCGGCCCTGGAGGTGGTGGGCTGGATCCTGCGCGGCCACCGTCTGGCCTTGGGCCGGCCCCTACTGGCTGGGATGGAGGGGGAGGGCAACCGCCGCTGGCAGGCCCAGGAGGTGTTCGCGGCGGATCGGGCGGTGCTGGCCCACGACGGCGCGGCCGATCCGCGCCTGATCTACGCAAACGCCACCGCCCTGCGGCTGTGGGCCCGCTCCTGGCGGGAGATGGTTGGCCTGCCCTCCCGCCTGACGGCGGAACCGGCGGAACGGCGGGAGAGAGCCGCGGCCCTGGCGCAAGCCCAGCGCCAGGAGGCCTTGACGGGCTACCGGGGCATCCGGGTGGACAGCGCTGGCCGACGGTTTCACATCGAGGGGGCCCGGCTGTGGACCCTGCGGGATGGGCAGAGCGACGTTCGGGGGCAGGCGGCCACCTTCAGCAGCTGGTGGAGGCTCTGAGACCCCTCAGCCGCGCCGATAGGCCCAACGCTCGTTGTCCAGGAAGACCAGTTCCATGATCGAAGCCGACGGGGAGCGCTTGACACGGCGCACGGTGACGGGAAGGGCGTAATGCCCCCCGTCGGCCGGACCAATCAGCAACTGGCCGTGTTGTCCCCCCCGGGGGCGGCGATCCTCCGGGATGGCAATGGTCACCCCATGGGGCGAGAGTTCGAGGATGTCACAGGGGCCGCCCTGGGCCTCCCAGCCCTCCAGCCACAGGCGGCACCCCGGGGTGACAGGCCCCCCGCCGGATCCAGCGCCGCGCGGCCAGGTTGCGCCCGTGGCCCGACCCCAACCCGGGTCACAGGACCCAGAGGGGGCTTTCTGGCCGGGTGGAAGCGTGGTGGTGGCGGAAGGCAAGCGCTTCGAAGAACGCAAATCGAGCGTGGGAAGATTCACGGGTCCAGCCCTTGGGGGGGTCTTAAGGTGAGACTGGAGCCTTGATCGCGCAATTTGCCCAGCCCGACAACTGAACCACATGCTTCGTCATCAACCTTCATGCCCAGTGGCCCTCGCCCCCTCAGCCGGCAGACCGGAACCCAACGCATAGGCACCACAGATGGCCAGCGCCAAGGGGGGATCGGAGACGGAAGGGCGGGTGACGGCCCCGCCAGAGCTGTCCGTGATCATTCCCGCCTACAACGGCAAAGCCACCATTCCGCTCTGCCTGGAGGCTGTGGTGCGGGCCACGGCGGGGTTTAGCGCCGAAATCCTTGTCGTGGAAAGTTCGGGGGACGGCACCGCTGCCATCGTGCGCACGTCCTTTCCGGGGGTTCAGGTGATCGAATCCTCCTGCCGTCTCACGGCGGGGGAAGCGCGCAATCGGGGCATCCGATCGGCCAGGGGGCGCTGGCTGTTTTGCGTGGATCAGGATTGCCTGGTGCCTCCCCTCTGGATCAGCGGCCTGCTGCGGCACTTGGACGGGGAGGGCGTGGGGGCGGCGGGTGGGTCGATGG
>JBKCVY010000053.1:0-3804 GCA_046317475.1 Cyanobacteriota bacterium
GGGCGCTGGTGGGGATCAGGCACACCCGCCGGTGACAGTCGCCGCGGCTGCGATGCCAGGCGCGGATCACCATCAGGCCGGCGTACTCCCCCTGGGAACCGGCATTCGGTTGCAGCGACACACCGGCGAACCCGGTGATCGCCCCCAACCAGCGCTGCAGATCCTCCACCAGCTGCTGGTATCCCTGGCACTGGAGGGGCGGCGCGAACGGATGGAGCTGGCTGAATCCCGCCCAGCTCACGGGCTGCAGCTCCGCCGCCGCGTTCAACTTCATCGTGCAGCTCCCCAGGGGGATCATGCCGTGCACAAGCGAAAAATCCTTGCTCACCAGCCGTTGGATGTAGCGCAGCAATTCCGTTTCGCTGCGATAGGCATGGAACACCGGCTGGCTGAGCCAGGGGGCGTCCCGCAGGGGCAGGGTCGCCAGTGGCTCAACGGCGGCGGAGCCTTCGCCCAACTCTTCCAGCGTGCGGTGCAGGCTGGCGATGGCGGCAGCCGCCTGGTGGGGATCAGGAGCCAGGGCGCGGATCAACCGCTCCAACTCCTTCGGGGTGGACAGCTCATCCAGGCTGATCGCCAGGCTGTCCTCACAACCGCGACCATCAAGGCCCCAGCGCAGGTTGAACCCCGCCGCCTCCGCCTGATCCACCAGGCTTTGCGCCCGGGGAGTCCGCACCACCAGGGTGTCGAAGGCGGGACCCCCATCCACGGGGAGGGACAGCTTCTCCAGGGCGGCGGCCAAAGCCACCCGCAGATGGAGGATCCGCTCCGCCATCGCCCGCAGCCCATCGGGCCCGTGGTGCACGGCGTAGAAACTGGCCATCACGGCCAGCAGCACCTGGGCGGTGCAAATGTTGCTGGTGGCCTTGTCGCGGCGGATGTGCTGTTCCCGCGTCTGCAGGGCCAGCCGCAGGGCTGGATTGCCCTCGGCATCGCGGGATTGGCCCACAAGGCGGCCTGGGATGTGGCGCGTGTGCACATCCAGCGTGGCGAAGAATGCCGCGTGGGGACCGCCAAAGCCCATCGGCACCCCATAGCGCTGCAGGCTGCCGACGGCGATGTCGGCCCCCAGCGCGCCCACGGGCGCCAGCAGCACCTGGGCCAGGGGATCCACGGCCACGGTGCTGAGCACCCCCGCGGCGCGGCAGGCCGCCAACAGGGTGCTTGGATCCCACAGCCGACCCTCCACGCCAGGCAGCTGGAGCAACAGACCGAAAACGTCATCCGGGAGAGCGGGCTGGGGCTGGCGGCCCAACGCCTCCGCGTCCACGGTTTCCAAGACGATGCCCAGGGGTTCGGCGCGGGTTTGCAGCACGGCAAGGGTTTGGGGGAACACCTGCTGATCCACCCAAAAACGACGCGCCCCGGAGCGGCGGCAGACATTGAGGGCCATGGCCATGGCCTCGGCGGCCGCCGTGCCCGCATCCAACAGGGAGGCATTGGCGATCGGCAAACCGGTGAGCTCGCTCACCAGGGTTTGGAAATTCAACAGGGCTTCCAATCGGCCCTGGGCAATTTCCGCCTGATAGGGGGTGTAGGCCGTGTACCAGCAGGGATTTTCCAACACGTGGCGCTGGATCAGGGCGGGGGTGGCCGTGCCGTAGTACCCCAAACCAATCAGGCTGCGCTGGGTGCCATTGCGGGCGGCGATCTGCACCAGTTCGGCCAGGGCCTCAGCCTCGCCCACCGCTTCGGGCAACCCCTCCGCGGCGGCCTCCGGGCTCAACAGGATCCCGGCGGGAACCACCTCCTCCGCCAGGGCCTCCAGGGAGAACAAACCCAATTCGGCCAGCATCCGCCGCTCGTCCTCAACACTTGGGCCGAGATGCCGGCGCAGAAAGGGACTTGTCACAAAGCGTCGTCAAAAAGTGGCGCGACTCTAAAGACTTCTCGCCCGGAATGGCCCCCCGGGAAGCCGGACGCTCAGGCGCCCTCCACCTTGCGGCGGTACTCCTCCACAGTCATCAGGTGGTCGCCGTCGTCCGCCGCGGTGGGGCGCACCAGTAACAGCCAGCCCTCCCCATAGGGATCGTTCTGCAACTCCTCCGGACTGGCCAGCACGGCGTCGTTGCGGGCTTCCACCACGCCGCTGATCGGGGCGATGAGATCCTCCACCGCCTTCACCGATTCCACGCTGCCGAAGCTCTGGCCCCGGCTGATCGTGGCTCCCGCCTCGGGCAGCTCCACAAACACGATGTCCCCCAGCTGATCCACCGCGAAGGCGCTGATCCCCAGCCGGGCCAAGTCGCCTTCCGTGCGCACGTATTCGTGGCTGTCGGAATAGCGGCAGTCGTCGGGAAAGCTGAGCGCCATGGCACGGAGGCTGGGATCTCCCCAGTTTGTCAGGGGGATGGGGTCGTTAGCAGGGCGGCCAGGGCCCGCTCCAGGGCGATGGCCCCATGGGCATGGTGGGTTCCGCCCTGCACATACAGCACCCAGGGATCCCGCAGGGGAGCATCCGCCGACAATTCGCTCGTGCTGCCATCAATGAAGGTGCCCCCCGCCATCACCAGCTCGCTGGCATAACCCGGCATCGGGGCGGGCACGGGCACCAGGTGGCTGTCCACGGGGGAGGCGGCCTGCAGGGCACGGCAGACGCTCCGCAACGCCGCACCATCGCCCAACCGCACGGCCTGGATGGTGTCGGCGCGCTCCTCGCCGGGGAACGGCCGCACGGCATGGCCCAGGCTCTGGAACGCCTGCGCCACCAGCTCGGCGGTGATCAGGGCCTCCGCCACCATCTGGGGGGCCAGGAACAGCCCTTGAAACAGCAGGCGGTACAGGTCGAAACCCGTGCCCCCCTCGCTGCCGATGCCCGGCGCCGTAAGGCGGCAACAGGCCATCTCCACCAACTCCCGCCGGCCGGCCAGGTAGGCGCCGGTGGGGGCGATGGTGCCGCCGGGATTTTTGATCAGGGAGCCGGCCACCAGATCGGCACCCACCGCCGCCGGTTCCTCCATTTCCACAAATTCGCCATAACAGTTGTCCACAAAACAGACGCAGTCGGGTTGAAGCGCCTTCACCTGCTCGCAGAGACGCCCGATGGCGGCGACCCGCAGGGAGGGACGCCAGCTGTAGCCCCGGCTGCGCTGGATGTGCACCATGCGGGTCGGCGGGGAAAGGGCATCGGCCAAGGCCTCCCCATCCACCCGCCCGTCGGCGGCGAGGGGAAGCACGTCCACCTGGATGCCGAACTCCCGCAGGGAGCCCATGCCCGACCCCCGCAGGCCGATCACCTCCTCCAGGGTGTCGTAGGGCGGACCCGTCAGGATCAACAGACGGTCCCCCGGCCGCAGCACGCCAAACAGGGCCGCGGCGATGGCGTGGGTGCCACTGACGACTTGCAGGCGCACGGCCGCCGCCTCCGCCCCCATGACTCGGGCAAACACCCGGTCCAGGGTCTCCCGGCCCAGGTCGCCATGGCCATAGCCGCTCACGGAGGCGAAATGCTGGGTGCCCACCCGCTCGGCGGCGAAGGCGTCCAGCACCCGCTCCAGCCGGGGCCGCACCCCATCGGTGTGGCGCTGGGCCAGGGGGCGGATGGCCTCCAGGGCGGCGGCCACCACCTCGGCGGCCCGGGCGATCGGTGGGGTGGTCACAACCATGGGGCCCGCGGGGCGGCAATGACCATCGTGCCGCCCCACGGGGATCAGCCGGCCAGTTCCCGCCGGATGGCCGAAGCCAACTCACTCACGCTGGCCAGGGGGGCGGCCTGGGGCTGCTGGTCCAGGCTTTGGGCCTTCTGGCGGAGCAGATCGAGGAACCGCTCCGGGCTGAGCTCCTCCTCCCCGGCCACCCCGAGCT
>JBKCVY010000054.1:0-8122 GCA_046317475.1 Cyanobacteriota bacterium
CCCTGGTGCAGGATCTGGTGCCCGTTCTGGAGCAGATCGCCCGCACTGGCAAGCCCCTGCTGATCATCGCCGAGGACATCGAGAAAGAAGCCCTCGCCACCCTGGTGGTCAACCGTCTGCGCGGTGTGCTCAATGTGGCCGCCGTCAAAGCGCCTGGTTTCGGCGATCGCCGCAAGGCCATGCTGGAGGACATCGCTGTGCTCACCAATGGGCAGCTGATCACCGAGGATGCCGGCCTCAAGCTCGAGAACGCCAAGATCGATTCCCTGGGCACCGCCCGCCGGATCACGATCAACAAGGACACCACCACCATCGTGGCCGAAGGCAACGAAGCGGCGGTCAAGGCCCGTTGCGAGCAGATCCGCTCCCAGATGGAGGAAACCGATTCCTCCTACGACAAGGAGAAGCTGCAAGAGCGTCTGGCCAAGCTCAGCGGTGGCGTGGCTGTGGTCAAGGTGGGCGCCGCCACCGAAACCGAGATGAAGGACAAGAAGCTGCGCCTGGAAGACGCCATCAACGCCACCAAGGCGGCTGTTGAGGAAGGCATCGTCCCCGGTGGTGGCACCACGCTTGCCCACCTGGCTCCCGCCCTGGAAGAGTGGGCCGCCGCCAACCTCTCCGGTGAGGAGCTGATCGGCGCCCAGATCGTGGCCCTCTCCCTCAACGCCCCCCTCAAGCGCATCGCTGAAAACGCTGGCGCCAACGGGGCCGTGATCGCTGAGCACGTGCGCAACAAGCCCTTCAACGAGGGCTACAACGCCGCCACTGGTGAGTACGTCGACATGTTGGCCGCTGGCATTGTCGATCCCGCAAAGGTGACCCGTTCTGGCCTGCAAAATGCCGCCTCGATCGCCGGCATGGTGCTGACCACCGAGTGCATCGTGGCCGACCTGCCTGAGAAGAAGGAAGCCGCTCCCGCCGGTGGCGGCGGCATGGGCGGTGGCGATTTCGACTACTGATCGTCTCCCCGATCCGCTCGCTGAAGCTGGCGCGTCAAACAACAGCGGGAGGGCGAAAGCCCTCCTTTTTTGTTGGCATGGGCCCGTTCCATCCCCACCCCCAGCGCCATGCTGGATGCACCTGCCCCCCTTGCCATGCCCTCCCAGGGTTCGGCCCTTGACGCGCTCCGTGCCCATCTCCATCAAACGCGGCTGCTGGGGTCGATCAGCAGCGACCTGTACTACGACCAAAACACCGTCATGCCCAGCGCTTGCGCCCCCTGGCTGGGGGAGCAACTGGCCCTTTTGGAGGGCCAGCTCCATGAGCGGCAAAGCCAGCCTGCCTACGCCGACCTGCAGGCGGCGGCCGAGGACTCCCTCGCCGCGGACGCCCCCCCGGCGGCGAAGCGCAACCTGCAGCTCTTGCGCCAAGATCTGCGGCGCCAACAGAGCCTGGATCCAGCCCTGGTGACCGCCCTGGCCAAGGCCCAGTCCCGCGGCAATGCCATCTGGCAGGAGGCCCGCGCCAGCGACTCCTTCGCCACGTTTGCCCCCGCCCTGAAGGACTTGATCCGGCTGCGGCGTGAACAGGCCCGGCAGCTGGCTCCGGTGGAGCCCGAAGGAATGGGCGATTGGGAAATTCTGGCCCAGCCCTTTGAGCCTGATGTGCGCAAAGCGCGGCTGGACGAGCTCTTCGCCCCCCTCAAGGCCACGATTCCCCCGTTGTTGGAGACGGCGAAGCAGGCGCTGGGCCCCGCTGCGGCCAGCCCCCCGCCCGACCTGCCGGAGGCGCTCCAGGAGGCCCTCTGCGCCGAATTGCTCAGCAGCTGGGGCTACGACGCCAGCCGCTGTCAGCGCGCCCGCTCCGCCCACCCCTTCTCCTGCACCGTGGGTCCTCAAGATTTCCGCATCACCACCCGTGTGGTGCCCGGCCAACCGCTCTCCGCCCTGCTGGCCACCGCCCATGAGTGGGGCCACTCCCTCTACGAGCAGGGCCTGCCCCGGGGGGATGGGCACTGGTTCCCCTGGCCCCTGGGGGAAGCCACCTCCATGGGGGTGCAGGAATCCCAGTCGCTGTGTTGGGAGTGCCGCGTGGCCCGGGGGCGGGCCTTTGCCAACCGGTGGCACCCCCGCCTCATGCAGGGGTTGGGGGCCGATCCTTGGGGCGGTGCCAAGGGGTTCTGGCGCGCCCTCAACCCCCTGCGGGCGGGCCTGATCCGGGTGGAGGCCGATGAATTGAGCTACGGCTTGCACATCGTGCTGCGTTTTGAGCTGGAGGTGGCCTTGCTGGAGCGGGACCTGCCGGTGGAGGATCTCCCCGCTGAGTGGGCCCGACGCATGGAAGCGCTGCTCGGCCTGGTGCCCCCCACGGATCGGGAGGGCTGCCTGCAGGACATCCATTGGGCGGAAGGCCTCTTTGGTTATTTCCCCTCCTATGCCCTCGGCCACCTGATCAGCGCCCAGCTCAGTGAGGCCATGGCGGCGGCCATCGGTCCGATTGAGGAGCGGGTCGCCGCGGCGGATGAGGCGGCCCTGCGGGCCTGGCTGGCTGAGCACGTTTGGCCCCTGGGTCGCTCGGTGAATGGGGAGGAGCTGGTGCGGCAGGTCACGGGTCGGGATCTCAGTGCCCAACCCTTTTTGGACTATCTGCGCGCGAAGGTGACCGCCCTCACCGCGGCCGGTTGACTGGGGCCATCTCGCCGGTTGACCAGGAGGAGACCGGGAGGTGGGGGCCGCTCCTTAAGATGGCGCGGCTCTGACGATCGCCATGGCGAACATCGACCACGCCCCCAGCCGCACCATGCTCAACCTGCTGCATGTGCTGCCGGCCTTTGCCGCGGAGGCGGAGCTGCGGCTCAACGTGATCGTGGAGTTGAATTCCATGACGATCAACAAGTACGAATTGATCACGGAAACGGGCCATTTGAAATTGGATCGGGTGGGGTATTCCTCCCTCTCTTATCCATTTGCCTATGGCTGCATTCCCCGCACCTGGGATGAAGACGGCGATCCATTGGATGTGGAAATCGTCGGCGTCACCGAACCCCTCATCCCCGGAAGCCTGGTGGAAGCTCGCATCATCGGCATCATGAAATTTGACGATGGTGGCGAGGTGGATGACAAGGTGATCGCGGTGCTGGCCGACGACAAGCGCATGGATCACATCACCAGTTATCAGGAGCTTGGTCCCCATTGGCTCAAGGAGACGGAGTACTACTGGCAGCACTACAAGGATCTCAAAAAACCAGGCACCTGTACGGTGAATGGCTTCTTTGACACTTCTGAAGCTGTCCGCATTATCAAGGAGTGCGAGACGCGCTATACCGAAACGATCGACCCGCGTCTGGTTGGCTGAGCCAACCGTTCCCCTCCCCCTTCGCTTTCTCCATGGGACGTTTCCTCCAACCCTGAGCCGCCAGCCTTGCCCTGGCCACCCTCTCCGCCATTGGTCCGCGGGCGGGTCTGGCCGTGGAGCCACCACCGCCTGTTCCCGTGGCCTCCCCAGCCGCCACCGCGGTGAGCACCCTGCCCCCGGCCAGAGGCCAGCCGCCCGGAACCCCAGCCACCCCTGGCACGGGTGCGACAGGCCCCGCAACGGCCGTCTTGACGAGCAATCGGGAAATTTTGCTCGAACTGGGCAAGCGCACGATCAGCCTGGTGGAAGGCGGGCGGGTGGTGAGTTCTTGGCCCGTGGCCGTGGGCGACCCGTCCACACCGACGCCCACGGGCCCGTTCAAAGTGCGCAATCAGGTGGTGAATCCCCTGTACCAGAGCACCAAGAGCGGCAAAAACAACCCCACTGTCGGGCCCCAGGGTCCCCTGGGCGATCGCTGGATTGGTTTTCACTTCACCGAACGGGACCAATTCGGCATCCACGGGACGCCCACGGCTTGGGAGTGGACAGTGAAGTCCCGATCGGCCGTGTCCCATGGTTGCGTTCGCATGCTCACCCCCCATGTCCGGGAACTCTTTGAGAAGGTGGATGTGGGCACCCCGGTGGTCGTGAAGCCCTGAGTTCACGCCGCCGTTTCGCGGTCCCCGTTCCTCGAGGCCCCGTCCAGCTGGCGGGGCCTCGTCCTTTTTAAGGGGCAACCCTTGACGGCGGCGGCACGGCTGGTATGCGTCCCGATTACCCCTACGCTTGCCCCCGTGCTCTGGGGTGAGAGGTGGGAGTGGCCATGGCTGACTGGGTCGGTTTGGGCGCGGTGTTGAACGAGCCGTTCATGCGCCGGGCCTTGTTGGGCGGACTGTTGACCGGCGGTTTGGGCGGCTTGCTGGGCAGTTTTGCCGTCTTGCGGCAGTTGTCGTTTTTCAGTGATGCCCTGGGCCATTCCGCCCTGCTCGGCATCAGTTTGGGAATTGTGCTCAACATCAACCCCACCCTGGTGTTGATTCCCTTTGCTGTCTTGTTTGCGTTGTTGGTCAATCAGCTGGTGGAGCGCAGCAGTTTGCCCGCGGATGCCCTGCTGAACATTGTGTATTCCAGCTCCCTGGCATTTGCGGTGGTGGCGTTGAGCCTTGTGGAAACCTATCGGGGTGGTATTCAACAGTTGTTGTTTGGCGATATCTTGGGCATCAGCTGGTCGGATTTGGCCATTATTTCCGCATTGACCGTTGTCTCGGTCGCCTACTTGGTGCTCACCTTACGGGCCCAGGTGTTGCTTACACTCCATGGGGATTTGGCAAGCGCCTTTGGTGTGAAAACCGCCTGGCATCAGCTGGCTTTTATTGTGCTTTTGGCCCTGGTGGTGGCGGTGTCGATCAAGGCCGTCGGCGTGTTGTTGATCAGTGCCTTTGTGGTGTTCCCCGCCTGCTCCAGCCGGTTGGTCAGTCGGCGGTTTCCGGCCTATGTGCTGTTGTCGTCCCTGTTGGGAGGGAGCTGCGCGGTGCTTGGGTTGGTGGGGTCTGGCCTCACCAACCTGCCTTCCGGGCCCTGTGTGGTGATCGTGCAGTTCAGCGCGTTTCTGCTGATGCTGCTGCTCAACCGTCCCCTGGCGCGACCCAGTGATCCAATCCCAGTGCAATCGATCGGGGCCAGCACCTCCGATGGACCCTGAGGATCCTGGCTCCAGCCGAACAGGTCAGTTCCATGCGATCAGTCCTGTGTTGTTGGGCTGGTGGAACCGATCTGTGCCGCACAACCCTTACAGATAGACCTCCTCTTCTGGATAGGTCACCCGCTTCGGATGACTGCGCCCGTAAAGGGCGGAGAGGAGCAACAAAATCCCCAGCCGCCCCACAAACATCCCCACGATCAAGACCAATTGCCCCCAACGGTTGAGTTCGGCTGTCACTCCCACATCCAAGCCAACGGTGCAAAAGGCCGACATGCAGGTGAACAACTTCTCCAGGAAACTGAAACTGCCCGCAACCGTTTCGTCCCCTCCCGCCGTGGGGCCAAGCCCCAGGAGCAGCGTCATGCCAACCACAAACAAGAAGGAGGCCAAGGTCACCCCGACGGCCTTGAGAATTAACTCTGGGGCGATGCGCCGTTGGCGAATCACCACCTCCCGGCGGTTGTCCAAGGTGGAGCGGGTGGCCCCCAGCAGCAGGGCGAAGGTGGTGGTTTTGATGCCCCCGCCGGTGCCGCCAGGGCTGGCGCCGATGAACATCAAGCCGATCATCAGCAGCAAGCCCGCGTCAGACAGCGTTTCCAGCGACAGGGGCACGGTGTTGAATCCCGCCGTGCGCGTGGTGATGGATTGGAAAATCGTCACTTGTAGCTTGTCCCACAACGACAGGCCGCTGATCACCCCATCTGGGGCGAACTGTTCCGTGAACAACAGACCGATGGCGCCAACGGCAATGAGAAGGGCCGTGCTGCGCAGGACCAAGCGGGTGTGCAGGCTCAAATTGCGCAGGCGGTGCAGGCGTGCCCGCTTGGTCCAGAGATCATTCGTGACCCGCCAACCGATTCCGCCGATCACGATCAAACTGCCGATCACCCCATTCAAGACGGGTTGGGAGCGATAGGCCACCAGATTGTCGCTAAACAGGCCGAATCCGGCGTTGTTGTATGCGCTGATGCAATGAAACAACGCTGCCCACAGCCGGGCGCCCGGGTTGGTGATGTCGGTAAATCCGAATCCATAGAGAATGACCGTGCCCAGCCCCATGATCAGCGCCGCGGTGAGCAGGATCGAATGGAAGGTGGGGCCAATGCCACCCACCCCGAACTCATCCAGCGCCCGGCCCCGATCCAGCCGCTGCCGCAGGCCGGAACGTCCCTGAACAAAGCCCTGCAGAAACGTGGTGATGGCCATTAGTCCCAGCCCCCCCGTGACGATCAGGCCCGCCAGCACCATTTGTCCAAGCAGGGTGAGCTCCTTCCCCACATCCACAATCGAGAGGCCCGTGACCGTGATCGCCGAGGTCACCGTGAACAGGGCCTCCCACAACCCCACCGCGTCGGAGGAACAGGCGGGCGTGGCCAGGATCAGCGTTCCCACGGCGATCACCAGCAGGCCGGTCACCGCCGTGAATTGCGGCACGGTGAGATGCCGGCGCCAGTGGTCCAGCCGCGCCAACGTCTGTGGCAACAAGGGAATGGAACTCAAGTCACCGCCGTAAACCCGCACCCTATTGAATGGCAGGGTGTTCAGTCAGCCCCCTTTGGATGCCACCCGTTGGCGCCATCACCTGGTGTTGGCCGGCGGCGGCCACACCCATGCCCTCCTGCTGCGGCGCTGGATCATGGCGCCCCAGCGGCGGCCCGCCGCCACCCGCGTCACCCTGGTGAACCGCCACGGCAGCCTCCACTACTCCGGTTCGGTGCCGGCGGTAGTGGCGGGTCTGCTCCCGCCCGAGGCCGGGCGCCTGGAGCTGCGCCGCGTTTGCGCCCTGGCGGAGGTAGCCTTCCTGCGGGCGGAAATCCTCGGACTCGATCCGGCGGCCCGGCACCTCCACCTCGCGGGTCGCCCCCCCCTGGCCTTCGACTGCCTCAGCCTGGACGTGGGGGCCGTCACGCCCGCCGGTAGGGCGGATATGGCTGTCAAACCCCTGGAACCCTTCCTCGCCTGGTGCGCAAGCCCCCCCGCCGAACCCCCGCTGGGGGGGGGGGGCGCCTCAGCGGTGGAGCTGGCGCTTGCCCTGCGGGCCCGCGGCCTGCGGCCCCACCTCCTGTTGCGCGGCTCCAGCCTGCGGTTGGGGTCCGCCGCCGCCGAGGGCCTGGCCGAACGCCTGTTGCGCCAGGCCGCCATTCCCGTCCATCGGGAGCAACCGGAGGGGGCCAGGGCGGATCTGGCCTGTTGTGGCAGCCGCGCTCCCCATTGGCTCGCCGCCGCCGGCTTGCCCGTCGATCCCGCCAGTGGGCGGGTGCTCACGGAGCCCACCCTGGAGGTGCGCCACCATCCGGGCCTGTTCGCCAGCGGAGACTGCGGCCTGGTCGCCTCCCATCCCAGGCCGCCCTCAGGCGTTTGGGCCGTGCGGGCGGCGCCCGTGCTGGCGGCCAATCTGGACCGGTACCTGGGGAGGCGTCCCCTGCGAGCCTGGCGGCCCCAACGGTTCGCGTTGCAGCTCCTTGGGGATGGCGGCAGTACTGGTCCCCCCCGTGCCCTGGCCGTTTGGGGTCCCTTCGCGGTGGGGCCGAGCACCTGGTTGTGGCGCTGGAAGCACCATCTCGACCAACGCTTCCTGGACGGCTTCTCCAACCTGCGCTCCATGGCTGCGGAGCCCACCGCCATGGCCTGCCGCGGCTGTGCGGCCAAGCTGCCGGCCCAACCGTTGCGTGCCGCCCTGGCCCAACTGGCGCGGGGCGAGGGCGGTCGGCCCCCGTTGGCTGAGGACGCCCCCCTGGTGCGGCTCCTCGATGGAGACCAGCGCCTGCTGCAGAGTGTGGATGGTTTCCCCGCCCTCGTGGCTGACCCCTGGCTCAACGGTCGTCTCACGGCTCTCCATGCCTGTGGCGATCTCTGGGCCAGTGGGGCCACGGTCGAGAGCGCCCAGGCGGTGGTCACCCTGCCGCGGGCGGAGCCGTGGATTCAGCAGGATCTCCTCCTTCACACCCTGGCGGGGGTGCGGTCCGTCCTGGATCCCCTTGGCGCCACCCTGCTGGGGGGCCACACCCTGGAGGGGCGAGATGGGGCCGGGTTGGGGGTGGTGCTGACGGTCAATGGTGTCGCGCCCGCCTGGCGCCACTGGGCCAAGGGGCCCCTGCGGGGGGGGGAGGTGCTGCTGCTGAGCCG
>JBKCVY010000055.1:0-6046 GCA_046317475.1 Cyanobacteriota bacterium
CAATGTGTCGGCGGGTCTGTTGGATTACCCCGTCTTGATGGCGGCCGACATCCTTCTCTATGACGCCGATCGCGTGCCCGTGGGGGAGGACCAAAAGCAGCATTTGGAGCTGGCTCGGGACATCGCGCAACAGCGGGTCAACGCGCGATTTTCCCGGCGGGGGGCCAATGGGGAGCCCATCCCGGTGTTAAAAGTGCCAGAGCCCCTGATCCTGCAAGAGGGGGCCCGGGTGATGAGCCTCACCGATGGCCGCAACAAGATGAGCAAGAGCGACCCCAACGACGGCTCCCGCATCACCCTGCTCGACCCCCCCGAGCTGGTGGCGAAAAAAATCAAGCGGGCCAAGACGGATCCGGTCATGGGGTTGGAATTTGGCAATCCGGACCGTCCGGAAGCCGACAACCTGCTCGGCCTCTATGCCCTCACCAGTGGCCGGAGCCGGGAGGCCGCCGCCGAGGAGTGCGCCGCGATGGGCTGGGGCGCCTTCAAGCCCCTGCTGACGGAATCCCTTGTGGAAGCCCTGCGCCCCATCCAGGAGCGCTATGGGGAGTGGCGCCGCGAGCCCGCCGAGCTGGCCCAGGTGCTCCAGGAGGGGCGCCAGCGCGCCAGCGCCGTGGCCACGGCCACCTTGGCCCGCGTGCGGGACGCCATGGGTTTCCTTCCGAGCTGACTCCGGTCCACATGGCCAAGCCCCGACCCCAAGGCAAGCCATCCAAGCAGAACTTAACAATTTGACTGGCTCTGATCACCAGCCCTGATGGCCCGGCCCCATCAGGAGTCCCACACGGAATCTCTCTGTGCGACCGATGGGAGTCAGGCTCCGTCCTCCAGAGCCCCTGGGGCCCTTGCGCTTCCCCTGCCCCTGGCGGCGTGGCGCCGCCGCGGACAGCACAGAGCTCCGGTCTTGTCCACCCTGCCGTTGGGGGGGGTAGCCACGGCGGCGCCGCGCCGACGAGGGTCTGCCAGACCTTCGCCCCACGCCGCTTGCCGCTCTCTCGCCTCTCCAACCGTTTCGGCTCCCGCACCTCCCTGATGGGCACGGTGGTCCTGCTGGGAGCCGCTCCGATGGCCCCGGGCGTTCCATTGGCCGCCGCGCTCCCACCCGCGCCGGAACTCCGCTCCGTGCAGACGGTCCCCGCGCGGGAGATGGGTGTGGTGGAAAGGGGAGAGAGCTTGGTCTTCGTGATCACGCCGGAGCGCCGGGCGCTGCTCAACACGATTCGTTACGCGGAGGGCACCTGGGTTGGCGGAAGCGATGAGGGGTACCGCGTGATCTACGTGAGCGCGGCCGCTGGCGCTTACCAATTTTTGCCCAGCACCTGGCGGGAAGCCCCCAGCCAGCTCGGGCTCGCGGATTTTGGCCCCCGCAACCAAGACCAGGCCGCCCTCTATTTGATGCGCAAACGGGGCGCCCTCAGCCCCTTCGACGCGCGGGGGCTCACCACAGAGGTGCTGGCCCGCCTCGCGCCAGAGTGGGCGTCCCTGCCCGCCCATCACGGCGGCAGCTACTACGGCCAGCCGGTGAAGGGCGTGGAGGAGCTGCAACGCTTCTTCCAGGGGGAACTGCGCCGCCTTCGTCCGAGCTAAGGCTCCCGATAAACCACGCGGCCCCGGTCATCGTTGCCCACACACAACAGGTCGGCCCGGAGCAACTCTTCAATCTCCTGCTGCAGGGCGAGACTGGTGACCTGGGGAGGGAGATCGAGGTCGATCAGGGCATCGTTGATCGTGAAGCCCCGCTCGCCCTTGGTTCGGGCCAAACGCAGCAGTTGCCGATCAAGCGGCAACAATCCTCCAGTTGCCGTCGCGGGTTCCATCAGGCGGCGATTGGCCCCCTCCACCATGCCGGGGATGAGGAGCAGATCCACCACCTGCCCGATCCCGCAGAGCCCAAAGGTGAGCAGCCAGAGGAGGCCCGAGACGGGCTTGCGGTTGTAGATCCGGTGAATGCCACAGAGACCCACCAGGGACAAGCACCACAATCCATAGCTGAAGGCCAGGCCACGGCGTTCCTCCCCGAAACCGGGCAGCTGGGCTCCAAAGGCGCCAGGGGGTTGGGAGCGGCTCACGGCGGGCCGATAGGGTCGGAGATCGGGTCAATTCTCAGGCCACAACGGTGCTGGGGGAGGGGATCGGATTGCCGTGCCAGGGGCATGCTGGCGAGCGCTGCCTAGGATTGGCCTTCTCCCCTTGTTGGCTTGGCCGGTTCCGTGAGCAGTTCCCCCGCGGCCCCCGTGGCCCCGTCTCCCCAGGCAGCTGAGGCCGCGGAGGCCCTGGTCCATTTGCCCAAAACCAGCGAGAGCCCAACGCTGCTGCGCATCCGCCACTCCATGAGCCATGTGCTGGCCATGGCGGTGCAGGCCCTCTTCCCCAAGGCGAAGGTGACCATTGGCCCTTGGACGGAACAGGGCTTCTACTACGACTTTGACCATCCCGAACCGTTCACGGAGGCCGATCTCAAGGCCATCAAAAAGGAAATGGTGCGCATCATTGGCCAACAGCTCCCCTTGGAGCGGGTGGAGGTGAGCCGGGCCGAAGCTGAGCGGCGCATTCAGGCCCAAAACGAGCCCTACAAGTTGGAAATTCTGGCCGGCCTGGAGGAGCCCATCACCCTCTACACCCTGGGGGACCGCTGGTGGGATCTGTGCGCCGGCCCCCATGTGGCGAACCCCCGGGAGCTCAACCCCCGCGCCTTTGACTTGGAAAGCGTGGCGGGCGCCTACTGGCGCGGGGATGAGACCAATCCCCAGCTGCAACGGATCTACGGCACGGCCTGGGAAACACCCGAGCAACTGGAGGAGGACCGGCGGCGCAAGGCGGAGGCCCTGCGGCGCGACCATCGCCGCCTGGGGAAGGATCTCGATCTTTTCTCCATTGAGGAGGGGGCGGGCGCGGGCCTGGTGTTCTGGCATCCGCGGGGAGCGCGCATGCGGCTGTTGATTGAGGACTTTTGGCGGCAGGCCCACTTTGACGACGGCTACGAGCTCCTCTACACCCCCCATGTGGCAGATCGGGGTCTCTGGCAAACCTCAGGCCACCTGGATTTCTATGCCGAATCGATGTTTGGCCCGATGGCGGTGGATGAGCGGGCCTACCAGATCAAGCCAATGAACTGTCCCTTCCATGTGCTCACCTATGCCAGCCGGCTGCGCAGCTACCGGGAGCTGCCGATCCGTTGGGCGGAGCTGGGCACGGTGTACCGCTACGAACGGCCGGGGGTGATGCACGGTCTGATGCGGGTGCGGGGCTTCACCCAGGATGACGCCCATGTGTTTTGCCTGCCGGAGCAGATCGGAGACGAGATCCTGCGGGTGCTGCAGCTCACCGAACGCATCCTGTCCACCTTTGATTTTCGCCGCTATGAGATTCACCTCTCCACCCGGCCCGAGAAATCGATCGGCGATGACCATGTTTGGGAATTGGCCACCCGGGGCTTGCGGGACGCCCTCGAGCGCAAGGGGTGGAGCTACAGCGTCGATGAGGGGGGCGGTGCCTTCTACGGACCGAAGATCGATCTGAAAATTGAGGACGCCATCGGACGCCAGTGGCAATGCTCCACGATTCAGCTCGATTTCAACCTGCCGGAACGCTTTGATTTGCACTACGTGGCGGCCGACGGCAGCCGGCAGCGACCAATCATGATCCACCGGGCGATTTTCGGCTCGTTGGAGCGCTTTTTTGGCATCATGACTGAAAATTATGCCGGTGATGTCCCCTTCTGGTTGGCGGCGGAGCAGGTGCGGCTCCTGCCGGTGAGCGATGGGGTGATGCCCTGGGCCGAAACGGTGCTGGCCCGGCTGAAGGAGGCTGGCGTGCGGGCCAACCTGGATCGGAGCGGCGACCGTCTGGGCAAGTTGATCCGCACGGGTGAACAGATGAAAATTCCCGTGCTGGCGGTGATCGGCGCAAAAGAGGCGGAGAGCGCGTCCGTGAGTTTGCGCACGCGACGCCAGGGCGAGCTGGGCATGGTGAGCCTGGACGCCCTGGTGGAGGCGGCCCGCCAGGCCAATGGCAGCCGTGGTGGCGCCCTTGACGTTCCGGAAGGTCCCCCCCTGTGAGGACCCTCCTGGCCGGTGACATTGGCGGCACCAAAACCCTGTTGTGCCTCTATGGCCTCACCGGCGGGGGGTTGGAAGCACTGAGCGAGGCCCGCTACCCCTCGGGCGATTGGACCGATCTGGCCCCCATGGTGACGACCTTCCTGCGACGGCGGGAGGTGGCCGCCCTGCCGGCCCCGGAGGCCGCCTGTTTCGCCGTGGCTGGCCCCGTGCAGGAGGGCCGGGCCCAGCTCACCAACCTGAATTGGCACCTGGAGGACCACCGCCTGGCCGCCGCCTGCGGCTTGCCGAAGGTGGCCCTCGAGAACGACTTTGCCGTGCTCGTTTATGGACTGCCGCACCTGGGGGAGGAGCAACTGGCCCCGGTGCGCGCCGGACAGGCCCAGACGGGGGCGCCGCTGCTGGTGCTGGGCGCTGGCACGGGCCTCGGTGTGGCCATCGGCGTGCCGACCGACGCCGGCCTGGTGGCCCTGGCCAGCGAGGGAGGCCACGGCAGTTTCGCCCCGCGCACTGAACGGGAGTGGCAACTGGCCCACTGGCTCCGCGCCGATTTGGGCCTGGCCCGACTCTCCATCGAACGGGTGGTGAGCGGCACCGGCCTGGGCTCGGTGGCCCGTTGGCTCCTGGCGCAGCGCCACCCAGGGGGCGACCATCCCCTCTGGGGGGCCGTTGGGCGGGGACAGGCGGAGGGAGCCGATCTCCCCAGCGCGGTGGCGGCGGCGGCCGCCGCGGGCGATCCCCTGGCCCTTGAGGCCCGCGACCTCTGGCTGGAGGCCTACGGGGCGGTGACAGGCGACTTGGCCCTCAGCGGCCTCTGCAAAGGGGGCATTTGGCTGGCGGGCGGCACGGCGTCCAAACAATTGGAGGCCTTGCGGTCGCCGGCCTTTGTGGAGGCCTTTCTGGACAAGGGGCGGCTGCGCCCCGTGCTGGAGCCGATCCCAATCCAGGCCATCATCGATCCGTCCGTGGGGGTGTTCAGCGCGGCCTGTCGGGCTCGCCTCCTCCTGGATTGAGACGGCCAGGGCCAGCCGTCCAAGCGGGATGGGACACTGGGGACAGAGGAGCGAGGCCTATGGTGCAACCCCCGATCGGCGAGGGGGTGGTGGTGGATGTCCCCGCCACCACAGCCAACCTTGGCCCTGGTTTCGACGGTCTTGGCGCGGCTCTGGATCTCAATAACCGTTTCGAGCTGCGGGTGGTGGAAGGCGGGGTGGACCGTTTTGATCTGGTCATTGATGGGCCGGAGGGCGCCCATCTGCGGGGTGGACCCGACAACCTCATCTACCGCTCCGCCCAGCGGGTGTGGCAGGAGGTGGGCATTGAGCCCGTGGGTTTGGAGGCCCGGGTGCGGCTGGCCGTGCCACCGGCCCGGGGCCTGGGCAGCAGTGCCGCGGCGATCGTGGCTGGCCTGATTGGCGCCAACGCGTTGATCGGCGATCCTCTCGGTCCGGAGAAGCTGCTGGAGTTGGCGATCGCGATCGAGGGCCATCCCGACAACGTGGTGCCCTCCCTGTTGGGGGGTCTTTGCCTAACGGCCAAGACGGCGGTGCCCAACTGGCGGGTGATGCGCTGTGATTGGGACCCTTCCGTGCTGGCGGTGGTGGCCATTCCGGCGATTCGCCTGAGCACCGCCGAGGCCCGGCGGGCCATGCCCCGCAGCATTCCCATCCCCGACGCGGTCACCAACCTGGGCAGCCTGACGTTGCTGCTGCATGGCCTGCGCACGGGCGATGGCACCCTGATCCACGACGGCATGCAGGATCGCATCCATGAGCCCTACCGCTGGGGCCTGATCCAGGGCGGACGGGAGGTGCGCGACGCCGCCCTGGAGGCCGGGGCCTGGGGCTGTGTGATCAGCGGAGCGGGGCCCACCCTGCTGGCCCTGAGCGATGGGGAGCACGCCCAGGAGGTGGGCCAGGCGATGGTGGCCACCTGGGAAGCCCATGGGGTGACGAGCCGCCATGCGGTGTTGGGGCTGCAGCAGAGCG
>JBKCVY010000056.1:0-4112 GCA_046317475.1 Cyanobacteriota bacterium
CAGCGTCAGATGTGTATAAGAGACAGCTTCTATTACGTCCAGATCGCGCCCTGGCACTATGGCAACGAGGATCCGTCGATCCTGCCGCGTTTCTGGGAGGCGCAGGCTGCCTGTCTTTCGATCCCGACGACCGGCATGGTCGTGACCAGCGACATCGGCGACGTGACGGACATCCACCCGACGACCAAGCAGGAGGTGGGTCGCCAGATGCTGTACATCAACCAGCGGCTCCCCAAGGCCGAGCAGGCCGAAGCCAACGCCCGGGCCAAGTCCCTGAAGGACGCCATGGCTGATCTGGATGAAGCCGCCCGCCTGCAGGATGCCGACGCCCTGCGCAAGGGCTACATCAAGGTGGCCAGCAGCTTTGGCCTCTACGCCCAAATTCTTCCCCAAGCCGTGCAGGAAACCCTTAAGCAGGTCTGATCTGCCTCCCTCTGCCCCCCCTGCCCGCCTCGCTGTCCTCCCCCTGCCTGGCGCTGCTTCCCGCCCAGCTGCAGGCCCCGTGTCTTGGGTTCAGTGATGGCGTCTCCGGTGCGGTCTGACGCCCCGCCAGGAGCCTCGGTGCTGGTGGTGGGCGCGGGCATCATCGGCCGGGCAGCCGCCTGGCGGCTGGCGGAACAGGGCCATTCCGTCACGCTGGTCGATCCAGCCCTGGCCGACCACCCCAACGTTGACGCCCTGTCCCGCGCGCAGCCCAACACCCCACCTCCCGCGTTGGAGCGGCTCACCAGCGGCAGCCAGGCCGCCCTTGGGGTGCTGATGGCCCGGGTGTTTCACCGCTCCAGCGGCCGGGCCTGGCGGCTGCGGCAACAGAGCCAGGCGCTCTGGGAGGACTGGCTCGCGGAGTTGGAGCGGCGGGGCCACCGACTGCCGCACCGCCGGGGCCTGCTGCTGCTGGCCGCCACCGCCGAGGAGCGGGCCCAACAGGAGCGCCTTGTGGCCGAGCGGACGCGGATGGGTCTGCCCCTGCGGTTGCTGGATGCGGACGCGCTGGCGGAGCTGGCTCCATCCCTGCCGGGCCGGCCCCTGGGCGGCCTGCTCTCACCGGAGGATGGCCAGCTTGATCCGGGTCCGGTGTTGGAAGCCCTGCTGGGGGAGGCCCGCCAGGCTGGCGCGGTGAGCGTGGCGGAGGCGGTGGTGGCGCTGGAGCGTGGGCCAGGGGGACGGCGCTGGAGGCTGATGTTGGGCGGTGGGGGGGCGCTGGAGGCCGACTGGTTGGTGCTCTCGCTCGGGCTGGGTACCGGAGCGCTGCTGGCGAGCCTGGGCCTGCCGCTCGCCCTGGAGCCCGTGCTGGGCCAGGCCCTGGAGCTGGAGCTGGCGGACCCCCTGGCCTGGACCTGGCCCGGAGCGGTGGTGTGGCGCGGCGTCAATCTGGTGCCCCGCCTGGACGGGTCCGGCGGCGGCCAACGCCTCTGGCTTGGGGCCACCCTGGAGCCCGGCGACCAGGCAAGGGGGGCGGCGGTGGAGGCGATGCGTCTGCTGGGCGGCGAAGCGCCGCCCTGGCTGCGGCAGGCGAGGGTGACCCGCCACTGGCAGGGTTTGCGTTGCCGCCCCGTCGGGCAAGCGGCACCCGTGCTGGCCGAGCCCGAACCGGGCCTGCTCATCGCCACGGGCCACTACCGCAACGGCGTCCTGCTGGCGCCCGCCACGGCCGCCTGGCTCTGCGATCGGATCGGGGGGGAGGCAGCGAAGTGCTCCAGCCCGGGGTGGCGGAGGGAGTGAGGAAAGGAGGAAGGGCCTTGGTGAAGACCAGGGTCAGCCCCCTAACCCCTCAAGCCCCGCGCCCCAGCCAAGGTTCAAGGTCCGCCACAGCCTCAAACTCCAGCAACGCCTCCGCCAGCTCCTCCAACCGCTCCAGGGGCGGGGCTCGCACTGGGGCCAATTGCTCTGGGCTCAATTCTCCGCAGCGTCGCCGCAGTTCGCGCAGTTGGCGCAGTTGGCGCAGTTGGCTCAGGGCCAACTCCAAATCGACTACGCCTTTCTTCAGACTACTCTGGGCCAACACAATCCTCAGGCGACCAGCTGCCCAATGAATGGTTTTTCAATCACCTGTACGAACTATCCCGACTCGATCACGATCAGCATTGGCAATCCTTCCAATCCTGCAATCAGTTATAGCGTCAGTCCGAATCTAAAAGCCTGCCTTGCTACCGCCTATCCCTGCACCACGGTCGGTGGCTATCCGGGAGCGGCACCCTAGTTCGTCAAGGAGTCCCCACAGGCCACATCGGCTGAAGACGATGGTTATTGGAATAAAAGTTTTCACTTCTTCAATTCTTTTGACTATCTCTTTGACGCCGGTACTAGGCAAATCGCCTATGGCGTGGCTACGCCCACTCCAGTCCCGGCTCCGCTTTCTTTTGGTGCCGCCGTTGCCGTCTTTGGTTGGAGCCGCCGACTGCGAAGCAGGATCGTTTTAGGCAACAAAGATTTGGGGGCCTCATCGCCCGGAGATGCCATGGTTTGAGCAGGAACAGGGAGCAGACGCGAACCCGTTCTTACGCGAGTGTGAACCCTGAGTGAGTGGCACTTGATGCGGCTCCGGCCCGCACTCTGCTGCGCAGCTTTCGTGACCAAGCGATAGCGCTGGCGGCGCCAGCGAGGGGCAGAGGAGCGGGAACTTGAGTGGTGAAACCAACCTGGCCATTCACATAGTCGTAGAGATAGTTCTACTGATTAAAGAAATGGTAGCCAGTGTTCACAAACACTTCGCTGCCATCAGTCTTGACCACATAGAGTGGCGCCGCGGCTGGGGCGGGCTGAAGTGGAGCGCCGCCCGGCCCGCCGATCGTGAAGGCGTAGGACACGATGGCGCCGATCGAAACGGTCACGCTGGAACCAAGAGCCAGGCAGTCCTGGCCAGCGGGGCAGGCTCCATCGGCCGCAATCCAGCCAACTCTGCTCGGATCTGGGGGCAGGCGGCCCGCGAGGGAGAGGCGATGGCCTTGCGGACCCTCCTGTCACACCAGACAGATTACGGGTCCAGATGATGTCTCAACCATGGCCGATCTCGTGATCCAGGCGGATGCCTTGCACAGCCAGCAGCTGTTTGCGCACAGCCCGCTCATGGTTCTCTCCCGTGGCATCCGCTGGAGGGAGACCAGGCGAGACACATGGAGCATGCCCACCGATTTCCCCGTTCTGCCCACGAGACTGAATCCAGCCCCAACTGCCTGGGACAACGCTGTCTGGAGTGGCAGCCCAACGGAGAACCCGGCCCCGAGGATCGTCGCCTGGTGATCGAGCGGCTGCTGCGGGCGGATGGCTGTGCCTCAGCCTCTGCGGAGTGCAGGGGGATCCGTGGCCCAGGCGGCCCAATGGAACCGCTTGATGGCCAGGCAAGAATCCGCATGGCCGCGCGGGCAGTGTGAGGATCGTTGATCCAGGGCCCGCCGCGCAGCAGCTGAACGACCCGCCCTTGCTTTTCAATCAAGCACAGGGATTTCTGTGAGAGGGGCTGTGAAACAAAAGAATTTCTGGCGCCTGCGGCGCCACACCACAACAGCCGCAAGCCAACAGCCAGGGCTGAAAAAATCCAAGGGCCAAGGGACCAAGGGCTCAAGTGCCAAGAAGGGAACCTGGGGGAGAGGGACAGCACGGACGCAGACCGTTGCTGGCGTCGTCGCCGACCGGGAGGTTGCTGAGCCGGGAGGCCGCGCGGCAATTATGCGGGGCGTTGAACCAGGAACCGCCGCGCAGCAGCTTCATCGCCTGTTCCAGAGGCACGTCCGCCAGTCGCGGATCCGGTCCTTCGATGGCACTCCCATCCCCCGCAGCTCCGGCCACTGGATCGGGATGCCACTGGTCGGCACACCATTCCTGCACTTGCCCGTGCATCTCCGCCAGCCCCCAACGGTTCACCAGGCCAAAGCAGCCAATCGGCACTGGCCGCTGGCGGTAGGTTCCCTTGCGGCCAGACCCATGCGTGTAGCCCCCGTCGTAGTTGGCCCAGCTCACATCCAGGGTGTCGCCAAAATGGAATGGCGTGCCAGAGCCCGCCCGGCAAGCCACCTCCCACTGGCTCTCACTGGGCAACCCGAACACCGGGGGCTCTCCGAGGCCGCCCAACGCCAGCCACGTCTCCTGCAGCCAGCGATTGAGCCGCTTCAGCC
>JBKCVY010000057.1:0-4149 GCA_046317475.1 Cyanobacteriota bacterium
GCCGTAACCCAAACGATTGAGCTTCCGCAACCCTTCCACACTTCGCTCAAAGACCCCTGAGCCTCGCTGACGATCCACCGTTGCTGCTTGGTAACAGGGAAGTGAAGCGATCACCGTGACCCGGTGAGCGGCGAGAAAATCCGCCAGATCGTCCTGACCGGATTCGAGGAGGATGGTCAAATTGCACCGGTCGATCACCTCCACCCTGAGGGAGCTCGCCCGTTCCACCAGTTGGCGGAACTGGGGATGCAATTCTGGGGCGCCACCGGTCAGATCAAGAGTTTGCAGGCGGCGGGCCGAGAGGACTCTCGGGATCAGGGCGACCGTGTTGGCGTCCATCTCCTCCTCCCTCCATGGGCCCGCGCCCACATGGCAATGGCTGCAGGCCTGATTACACCGGTAGCCCAGATTCACCTGCAGCGTGCGCAGGTCCTCCCTCTGGATCGCTGGAAACGGGGATGGCACGGTGCTTGGCTCCATCGGGTTCGGCCAGGATCTGGTTTGCAAAGGCTCAGTGTGACAAAGCCGGTTTCGCACCATGGCGCAGCAGGATGGGGGGAAGAATGTTGGCGATGTGGGATGCCCACGCAACTTCAACTCTCCCCAACCCCACCCGACGAACTCAGTCTTGAACCACCTACGGGGTATCGTCCCATGGCCTGGATCATTCTCCTGGTCAGTGTGGCCGCCCTTCCATTGACCCTTCAGATCATCCTGCGGGACCCGAACTGGCGAACGGCAAATATTGCCATCGGGGCGGGTGGGGTGTTGCCCATCGCGGTGTTGGGCATCATTGCTGGGATTGCCTTGCTGCGTTGGAGACATTGGGGACAGATCCTTGCGATCATTACGCTGTCCTTGAGTTTGGCCCTTTCACTTTCCTACGGGATTGTGCGAATCATTATGGTGGAGCCCGGACGAACCGCGTTGGCGATCGGGGCCCCATTGCTCTGGGGGATCAATGTCGGAACGCTGGTGTTTTGGTGCCGACCGAGCATTCGGGCTTACTTGCGCTGACGGCGGTCCTGCCGGCGGGGAGCCAGGCGGCTTGTTGCGATTGTGACGGTTTTCGACCTGGCCTTGCCTCCATTGTGTCTCTTCGCTAAAGGGTTGGTCATGACCACCATTGTTCCGCGGGCTGACGTCGTGTTTCCTCCAACTTTGCTCTCATCAGCGCATCAGGCCCGTGCTTACAGGCTTGTGGATGCGCAAGGTCGTCCCCATCCCGTTTTGGATGATCTTTACGACTCCCTTGAGTCCGCGTGGGCTGAGGCCGTCCTGTGGTGGCAAACCCATGATCACCCCACCCATGACCCCATTGGCATCGGTGTGGAGGTGAGCACCTCGAATGGCGACTGGCGGACCATCCGTTACCCGTCTTGAGGCGGAAAGCGGTTGGGAAAGGCAAGACCGATTGTTCAAATGCCAGGATTTGTTCTCAAACTGTTTCCTTTGTTACAGAGGATCGTGCCCCCTGGCGTGTCTGATGACATTGGTCTACCACGAAACAGTCCAGATCGACTATGAAACGAAGCTCGACGTCCATGGGCGGATCGACGGCCATGGACACCATTGACGAATGGCGTCGAAGGTTCACAAGTGGTCTCCGGGAGTCCCACCTCCGACGCTTGGCTTTTGCTCTCCTTGCATCCGGAGCCGGCCTCCTTCCCCTTTTGGCAGGATCTGCGCAGGCAGCGCTGGGCAAAATGCCCACTGATGGCGCAGATACCTTGTTGATGCTGATCGGTTCAGCCCTTGTTTTATTAATGACTCCCGGTCTTGCATTCTTTTATGGGGGATTCACCCGTTCCAAGAATGTTTTAAACTGCATGATGATGAGTTTCTTTTTGATGGGACTCATAGGGGTGTTATGGGTTGTTATTGGCTACAGTCTGAGTTTTGGACTAGGTTTTAACAGCCCGTTCATCGGTGGTCTGGAATATATTCTAATGAATAATGTTGGCGGCCCCATGGGGGATGCTCCATTGGCCGACGGATTTGCCATCTCCTCAACCTCTTTTGCGCTTTTCCAGGGGATGTTTGCCATCATTACCCCGGCACTTATCTCTGGCGCTATTGTTGAGCGTATTAGCTTTAAGGCCTGGTTCTGGTTTTGTTTGCTTTGGAGCATTTTTGTTTATTCTCCGATGGCAAAGATGGTATGGGGGGGAGGCTTCTTAGGACCTTTCGGAGCCATAGGAGCCATTGATTTCGCCGGAGGGACAGTTGTACACATCGCCTCTGGGGTGGCTGCCCTCGTAGCTGCTGCCATTCTCGGGCCCCGTACCACCTGGCCAGACAACAAGCGTCCCCCCCATAATGTTCCCTTCATCCTCCTGGGCGCGGGCTTGCTTTGGTTTGGTTGGTTTGGATTTAACGGAGCCAGCATGTTTGCTTCTAAAACAGCTGGCTACCCATTTTTAACCACAACAACATCAGCTTCAGCGGGACTCCTGGCTTGGTGCTTACTGGAATGGTTCAAAGATGGAAAGCCGACAGCTGTAGGAGCTGCCACAGGCGCCGTCGCTGGGTTGGTGGGGATTACTCCAGCAGCTGGTTTTGTCTATATCGGTCCATCCATCCTCATTGGTGCCCTGACCGCACTCGCCTGTTTTATTGCAGTCAGAATTAAATCTGCCATCCAATTTGATGATTCATTGGACACTTTCATGGTCCACGGTGTGGGAGGAACCCTAGGGGCTTTGCTAACGGGGATATTTGCGGCGAAAGTTCTTGTCCCCGAAGACTACTTTCCGCTTTCTGCCAAGATCCTTAGTGAGGGTGGTAATGTTGCACTGTTCATCGCCCAGCTCAAAGCTGTTCTGTTTAGTTACGGATTTGTTGCTATTGGCACAGCCGTCATTCTCTTTATTCTCAAAGCTTTTATGCCTTTGCGTGTCACCCCTGATGAAGAAGAGCGTGGCCTAGACTATGTCGCCCATGGTGAAGAAGCCTACGATCCAATGACAAACTAACACCCCCGCAAACCTCAATATGAAAATGATTACAGCATTGATCCGTCCAGGCAAATTGGATGCGGTCAAGGAAGCTTTGGTTGCAATTGATATTGTTGGCATGACTGTAACGGATGCCCGTGGATTTGGCCGTCAAAAAGGACAAGTTGAACGGTATCGAGGCACGGAGTTTAAGGTCGAGTTTCTATCAAAACTGAAGGTGATGATTGTCGTTGTTGACGAAAAGCTCGATGCAGCCATTTCCGCCATCTCATCAGCTGCCCACACTGGAGATATTGGAGATGGAAAAATCTTTGTAACCAACGTTGAGGATGCTGTTCGAATTCGAACAGGTGATCGTGGCGTGGAAGCTTTATAATCTGAGTATCAGTATTCTTTAATTAAAAGGGATTGTGTATTTATTAATGCTCAATCCCTTGATTAAAATCCCCACATTTGTTTCACATTGTCTTGGCTGACTTGCCAAGCATGTTCGCCTGAAATGATGGAATGCGAATGAAAGGTTGGCCGAATGCCACGTTCCTCCATCTTAACTCTCAAAAAATCTTGACACTTTTTGCTTTCGAGGAGTAATCTTTCTACCTGGATCGTTCCACCTAGTATTTTTAACATCTCCGGTTGAACAAGGCAGAGCTCTAGATCTTCAATGTGTTCCTCAAGCCAAGCCCATTCGTACCGTAACATTCCTTCAGAACATTGTTCTATTTTAGAGGTATAATCTTGTAAATGCGGCTCTGAGATCTGCACACTGTCTCCGTTCATTGAGCTCGGAATTTGCTGAGAATTGTTCTGAGCGTCGGCTATTTTTTGCATGATGCGTCTTAAGTTGCTCATCGATCCAAGGCCAACCCGCTTTCGCTAAACAAGCCATCAAACAGAATGGACGTAAGATATCGTTCCCCTGAATCAGGGAGGATTACGACAATTGTTTTTCCTTTAAACTCATTTTGCAAAGCCAGCCGCACTGCGGCAGCGGTAGCTGCACCACAGGAAATGCCAGCAAGGATACCCTCTTCTCTTATCAGGCGACGAGCCATTTTAATGGCGTCTTCATCACTGACCTGTTCAACTCGATCCAACAGTCCGAGATCCAAATTTGTGGGTACGAAGCCAGCCCCAATGCCTTGGATTTTGTGGGCGCCAGGCTGGAGGGGGATACCTGCAAGGGTTTGGC
>JBKCVY010000058.1:0-662 GCA_046317475.1 Cyanobacteriota bacterium
AGCTTGGAAGGCTGAGGTTTTACCACTAAACTACGCCCGCGTTGAAGATGCCACCAAGGGCTAACGAATGGTGAAGGCAGCAGTTGCCGCCACCCATCATGAGGTCGCCGACCTCACTGTGTGGACAGTATCCCACGGCAAGGGCAACCCTGCCCCCAGCTCAAGCATGATGGCCTGCTGATCGCCTGGCCGGTTTGACGCCTCCCCCGACCCACCCTCCAGCCGACACTCAGGATCCATTTGCGCAAACGCGGGATCCCAGCCAGGCCTCCCCAGCCGTCCAACGTCGGCTCATGGTGTCCTACGGCTTCGGCGACGCGGGAACCGGCATGGCGGCCGGTCTGATCGGCTTTTATCTCTTCCTCTTTTACACCTCGGCCGCCGGGTTGCCCCCCTGGATGGCCGGCCTGGTCCTGATGCTCGCCCGGATCTGGGATGCCATCAACGATCCCATCGTGGGTTGGCTCAGTGATCGCACCCGCCATCCGAGCGGCCCCCGCCTGCCCTGGATGGTGTGGAGCGCCGTTCCGCTCGGGGCGGCCATGGCGGCGATGTGGTGGTTGCCGCCGGGCACCCTCTGGCTGAAATTTGCCTTCTTTGTCGCCATCTCCGTGCTGGCCAACAGCCTCTACACCTGCGTCAACCTGCCCTACACCGCCCTG
>JBKCVY010000059.1:0-2725 GCA_046317475.1 Cyanobacteriota bacterium
TCTCCCAACGATGCGGATCTGCAGAGCGAGGAGGTGCGTCAGCGGCTGGAGCGGGGGGAGAGGCTGGAGGTGGAGCATCGCCAGGTGCCGATGGTCGACCTGCCCCTGGGGGCGACGGAGGATCGGCTGTGCGGAACGATCGATATTGAACGGGCCCTGAGCGAGGGGGTGCGCGCCTTCGAGCCCGGCCTGCTGGCCAAGGCGAATCGGGGTCTGCTCTATGTGGATGAGGTGAACCTGCTCGACGACCACCTGGTGGATGTGCTGCTGGATTCGGCCGCGTCCGGCTGGAACACGGTGGAGCGGGAGGGGGGGAGCGTGCGGCATCCGGCCCGCTTTGTGCTGATTGGCTCGGGCAACCCGGAGGAGGGGGAGTTGAGGCCCCAGCTGCTGGATCGTTTTGGCATGAGCGTGGAGGTGCGCACGGTGCGGGATCCGGAGCTGCGGGTGCGCGTGGTGGACCAACGCACCGCGTTCGACGCCGACCCCGAGGGGTTCCAGACCGCGGTGGCGGAACGGCAGGAGGCCCTGCGGCAGAAGGTGGTGGCGGCCCAGGAGCTGCTGGGGGAGGTGGCGATCGACCCTGACCTGCGCATCCGCATCAGCACCATCTGCGGCGAGCTGGATGTGGATGGGCTCAGGGGCGACATTGTGACCAACCGGGCCGCGCGAGCCCTGGCGGCCTTTGAGGGGCGCCGGGAAGTGGGGGAAGGGGATGTGGCGCGGGTGGTGGCCTGCTGCCTGCGCCATCGGCTGCGCAAGGATCCGCTGGAGGCGATCGATTCGGGCGAGCGGGTGGTGAAAGTGTTTTGCCAGGTGTTTGAGCGACCCGTCAGCAATGATCGCGGCGATTTTGAACTGGCTTTGGCTTCCTGAACGTGGTTCAGCTCGCTGGCCCCAAAAGCTCCCACGCATAGCTACCCATGAAAAACCCCCCGAACGGGGGGTTTTGTTTGGGTTTGGATCGTTTTCAGCGGTTGTATCGGCCATGACAACAACGGCCGATCCATCCATATCCGTTCAGAGCCCGCGGGCCTGACGCACCCGGCCGCGCAGCTTGCGGCTGAAACCGAAGGCTGCTCCAGCGCCCAACACGGGCAGGGGGCCGGGGGCCTGGGTGTAGCTGTTGACGAAGGAGCGCAACACGGGATTGGTGGGGCCAAAAAAGGTTGGCTTCCCGGTTGCCGGGATTGTCCAACTATCGGTAATTTTGAGGCTCTGGCTCCGGCTCAGCGAAACAGGGGGGGTGCTGCTTCCGTCAAGCGTTGGGCCGATCACCACATCCGGAGCGGAAATGTCGAGATAGTCAATGGTCTTGGTGACCTGGATGGGGGTGCCATCAGCCCCTGGCCATTCCACAACGGTGCTCAACCAGGCCTGGTCGAAGGTGTGATTGGGATCCGTGATTTCGACCGTGTAAGTGAAGGTTCCGGAGGAGGGACCAGCCAGACCCAAGTTCGTTGCCGGATCACGGAAGCTGATCAGACCGGTGAACACACCAGACGTCGGAGAGTGAAAGGAGATGTCACCCTCTTGGACGTTGCCACCAGGGCCAAAGGAAATTGGCTGAAGGCCGATCGTGAACTTTTTGTCTCCGACCACGGAGCTGTAGGAGGTTCCCGTCGACGTCCAGCCACCGACCAAACTGGCGGGGTCGATGACACCGCTGTCAAAGAAGCGGGCGGCTCCAGCCTCAGCCGGCGAGCCAGCCAACAAACCACCCACGGTAATGGCGCCCACAAGGGCGGAAAGCCTGAGGGCCGAAGCAACCCGTGGGGGATGGGAGGAACGACTTGGCTTGGGGAGTTGCATGAGTAGGGGGGATCACACCTCTACCAATCTAGGCAGGGATTCCGTGAACCGGAAGGGCCCGCAAGCCAAAAAGCAGATTCTTTACGAAAATTCATACTAAAAGTAAGCGCTCTAAAAAGCACCCTTGAGAAGCATTGGCATGGCGTGAGTCTTGCCCGGATCAAAAGTAAACAAACGGCTGAGTCGCCTAGGTCGAATGAGAAACAGCAGGAAAAGAGACCCGTGAGACCAGGTCAAGGACAATCCCGACACTGGAATGGGGAAACCGCCCCGTCAGTCGGTTGACAAAAATGTGTCACCCCAAAAGATGCGCTTCCATGGGGTAAATCTTGTCGCAGAATGGTTAGATCGCGCAATAACGATTGCTTTGGGCATGGCGCCCGCGGCACCTCCTCCACCCAATCGTGCGCCCGCCGCGGTCCACCCCCTGGTGCACCGGCCCCTCCCTTGGCACAATTCCACCCCTGGCCTCCATGGCATGCGCATCCTTGGCCTCGACCCTGGCCTGGCCAGGGTGGGCTACGGCATCATCGAGGTGGATGGAGCGGCGAACGGTCGCTCCAGCCCCCGCGGACAACGGCTGCTGGACTGCGGCATGATCCAAACGCCCCCGAATCGGGCCGAAGGAGATCGCATGGTGGAGATCGCCGCCGACCTGCGGTTGCTGCTGAGGCGCTGGCAGCCCGATTTGGCCGCGGTGGAGAAATTCTTCTTCTACCGCTCCAGCACCACCATCTCGGTGGTGCAGGCCCGCGGCGTGGTGATCATGACCCTGGCCCGCTTCCGGATCCCGGTGGTGGAATTTCCCCCGATGCAGATCAAGCTCGCCGGGGCCGGCCATGGCCACGCGGAAAAGCGGGAGGTGCAGGACGCGGTTATGCGCGAACTGGAGCACCACCAGCAGACCATGCCC
>JBKCVY010000060.1:0-4352 GCA_046317475.1 Cyanobacteriota bacterium
AACCCTTTCCTCGGCCGCCCAGCGGATAGCTCCGATCCCCTGACCGGGGTGCGCACAGAGGAAATCACAAAAACCTCCAGGCTCGTCTCCAACCTCACCGGCATGGCCGTGCAACCCAACAAGGCCATTGTGGGCGCCAACGCCTTTGCCCATGAATCTGGAATTCACCAGGATGGCGTGTTGAAACACCGGCTCACCTACGAGATTATTGACGCCCGGACCGTTGGATTGACGGACAACCGGATTTCCCTGGGCAAACTCTCCGGCCGTAGCGCGTTTCGGGCCCGATTGGAGGAGTTGGGATATCAGCTCGAGCGCACGGCGCTGGATGAGGCTTTCACGCGGTTCAAGGAGCTGGCGGATCGGAAACGGGAGGTCAGCGATCGGGATCTCGAGGCGATCGTCAGCGAACAGGTGCAGTCGCAGGATGAGGCCTGCTTCCAGTTGAAGCGGGTGCAGGTGAGCTGTGGCACCGGACTCCTGCCCACCGCCACCGTCACCCTGGAAACGCGGGAGGGCGGAGAGCGGCATCAAGCGGCGATTGGCACGGGCCCCGTCGATGCGGTCTGTCAGGCCCTCAACCAGCTCGCCCAGGTGCCCAACGAGCTGGTCGAATTCTCCGTGAAAAGCGTCACCGAGGGGATTGATGCCATGGGGGAGGTCACCATCCGCTTGCGCCGCAATGGCAGCCTGTACTCCGGCCACGCGGCGGACACCGACATCGTGGTGGCCGCGGCCCAGGCCTTTGTGAATGCCCTAAACCGGTTGATGGCTGGCGAGCGACGGGCCCCCCTGCACCCGCAAAAAACTCCCCTGCCCGTGGCGGAGCTGCCTCGGTTATGAGCGGTTTCCCACGCGGACGACTCCCGCTTGGCGCCGCCGGTCAACTGGTGCTGCTGCTGCTCCTTGCCCTCGCCACCCTGCTGCCCCTGCTCTGGTTGGTGAGCACGTCCTTGAAGGGCCCAGGTGAGGACATTTTCACCAGCCCCCCCGCCCTGTTCCCCAGCCAACCCAGCCTGGAGGCCTACGGCCGGTTGTTTCGTGATAATCCCATGGGTACGTATCTGCTGAACAGCACGGTGGTGAGTGGATTGGCGGTGGTGGCCAATCTCCTGTTTTCCTCCCTGGCGGCCTATCCCCTGGCCCGGCTGGCCTTTCCTGGCCGGGGAGCCGTGCTGGCCCTGATTGTGGCCACGGTCCTCATCCCGTTCCAGGTGGTCATGATTCCGCTGTATGTGCTGATGGTGGCCGTGGGCCTGCGCAATTCGTTGATGGCGCTGGTGCTGCCGCAAGCCACCACAGCCTTCGGCATCTTTCTGTTGCGTCAGCGCTTCCTCTCGGTGCCTAGGGAACTTGAGGAAGCTGCCCGGATGGATGGTTGCAGCCCCATCGGCGAGTGGTGGAATGTGTTGGTCCCGGCGGCTCGGCCGGATTTGATTACGCTGGGAATGTTGACATTCATCGGCAGTTGGAGCGATTTTCTTTGGCCCCTGATCATTATTGATGACTCGAAGAACTATACCCTTCCACTTGGATTGCAGCAATTGGCATCAAGCTTTTCCCTGGATTGGCGTCTCGTCGCCGCCGGCTCAATCGTTTCGATTGTGCCGGTGTTGATTCTTTTTGTCCTGCTTCAACCCACCATCATGCCCACGGATACCGGGGATGCCGTCAAGGGGTGAACCCAATGCATTCGGAAAACCCCACGATGCCAATGGTTAAACGGTTGTCTGCATGATCCATCCGGTGTGCTGCTGCCTTCCTAAAGGAACGACCTCAGCGCGATGGTGGTGGGGGTGTCAGTTGGAAGGCCGGGGCGCCGGAACCGGATCCGGAGTCCGCCTGCCGTTCAACCGTGAGTTCGCGAATCGCAGACTCCAACTCCAGTAAGCGTTTGATAATCCTTCGTTGCTGCTCTTCCATCACAGGCGTCTTGTCCGTCAAACGACTGGTTTCAATCAGATCCATCCTTCTGTATAGGTCGGCAATTTTGCGATTGACCGCATTGAGTTCCGCCTGTTGGTTGATCAACAGCATCGCCACGGCAGAGGTGATGGCGATTTGGATCCAGAGTGGCCAGTTTTGGCGCCCAGTCCCCGGAGGGCCCATGGCTGGCTCCTCCTCCGGTGGCGGCCCGTAACTGTCAAGGGGTCCGCGCATCATGGATTCGGTGTCGGTCGCTGCGTCATCGTGGCGCATCCCACCTCCGGCGAGGGGAGTGGTCTGGGTGGCCTTCTGGATCGTCCTTCCCGGGTGGTGACGGGAGGGACCCCGAGTGCTGCAGACTGAATAACTGTCGTGGCTTCCCCTTGGCTGGCCACCCTTGGGCATCGCTGAGCGCCGGCGGGGCCCTTCCGCCGGCGCTGATCGTCGCCACGGGAGCCGTTCCCGGGGCCTGGATCCGTTGCGCCTGCGTGCGACGCGGCGGGCGATGGCTGCGTCACCGCCACTGGGCCACCTGGATGGTCAACATGGTAGCCTGCTTTTTGCTGGGCCTGTTGGTGGCGCTCCAGATCCGGTGGGACAGGGGCACCCGTGACACCGTGGAGCTCGCCTTTGCCATTGGCTTTCTGGGCAGTTTGAGCACCTTCTCGACTCTCATCGCGGAGTTGGTGACCGCCTGGCGCTCCCAAGGACGCTTGCAGGCCCTTCGCCTGGGGGGCGCCTCCGTGGGTGGCGGCCTGCTGGCCTGCCTGCTAGGGCAGGCGCTGGGCCAGTCTTGGCCATGAGGGGGAGCCTCCAACGGACGACCTCGACCCTGTTGTGGGTCGCCATCGGTGCGATTCCAGGGGCCTTGCTGCGCTGGGCTCTTGACAACACCTTATTGGCCAACACCTTGGGGTGCTTTGTCGTGGGTAGCAGTGGATTGATGGCCTCTCCCTCCCCCCGCAGAACCTTGGTGGTGGGTATTGGCTTCGCTGGCTCCCTCACGAGCTTCAGCACCTGGGTGTTGGTCCTGCTGGCGCACCTGCAGCGGGGCCATTGGGCTGAACTGGCCATCCAGGTCCTTCGCGACGGGATGCTGGGCGTGGGGGCCCTGCTGCTGGGCAGCGTTGTGCACCGCCGATCGCGTGGTCTGGGGCGCCGTCTGCCGCGCCGCTGAGGATTGGCTGGCTTCAGGCGCTGAAGCCCTTGCCCGACGGCAGGGGGTATGCGATCCGCCGATGGCGCATGCGGCGCCAAACCCGCACGAAGGCCCGGATCACCAACTCCAGTTCCGCCCGACTGATGCCGCTGGCCGCCAGTTGGCCGTCCTCCTGGCGGGCCTCCACGATCCGCCGCACCGTCGCTGTGGCCTGGCTCTCGCTGGTGTCCGGGGGCAAGGCCCGCAGGGCGGCCTCACAGCCATCGGCCAACATGAGAATTCCCGTCTCCCTGCTGCGGGGAATGGGTCCGCGGTAGCGAAAATCCCGCTCGCGAACGGAGGGCTGGCGCTCGCGCGCTTGATGGAGGAAGTACCCCATCTTCAAGGTCCCCTGATGCTCCGGGATGAAATCCGCCAACGGCCTGGGCAGGCGATAGCGCCGCGCCAGCTTCAGACCTTCATCCACATGGGCCTGGAGGATTTTGGCGCTGGCCTGGGGATCATTGAGGGTGTCGTGGGGATTGGCTCCGCCCTCCTGATTTTCAATGAACCATTGGGGCCCATGCAGTTTGCCGACATCGTGATAGAGGGCTCCCGTGCGGATCAAATCCACATCCGCTTGGATGGCACGGCCCCCTTCTTCCGCCAGCCCCAAAATCATCAAGGTGTGCTCAAACGTGCCTGGCGCTTCCAAAGAGAGGCGACGCAGGAGCGGACGCTCCAGGTCGGCCAATTCCAGGAGGCGGGCCCTGGTGAGCAGACCAAAAAAGCTTTCCACCAAGGGGGCGAGCACCAAGCCGGCCATGAGCAGGGCCCCCACCAGGATGGCCTCGCTCAGCAAATCGGGCGTTCGCGGGGAGCGGGACTCCCCGTTCCAGAGCAGGCTGGCCACCTGTCCCAGCAGCGCCTGCGAGAGCACGGCGGCGGCCGGCAGGAGCAAAGCGAGTTGCAGCAGCTGGGCCCGATTCCGCTGCCGACCCGCCAACACAGCGGCCAGGGAGGCGACGGCTGCCGCCAGGAGCACGCGCCATTGCAAAACGGCATCGAGGGGATGGGGCCAGAGGAGGCTGGCGATGGCCAACCAGGCCAGTCCGGCGGCGGTTCCAAGCCCCTGGGCCAGCAGGAGGGTTGGCGGCACGAGCAAGGCCAGGGGAGAGGCCTGGTCGCCAAGCCAGAGCTTGCAGCCCTGCACCACCAGGAGCATGGCCAGCGCCAGCAGCGCCTGACGCGGCTCCAAGCTGGCCTTCCAACGCCGCAGGACCAGCAC
>JBKCVY010000061.1:0-8569 GCA_046317475.1 Cyanobacteriota bacterium
CTGGACATCCCCTCTACATTGCACGATTCTCTCATGGCGCGCCTTGTTCGCTCGGCGCCCATGCGAGAGTCTGCCCAGATTGGGGCTTGCATCGGGCGCAGTTTTTCCCATGCCCTGCTTGTCGCCATCTCTCCCGTGAATACTCCGATGCTGCTCGAAGGCCTTGAACAGCTGCTCGAACATGGACTTATTTTTGCATCTGGAAAACCATCTGAAAGAACGTATGTTTTCAAGCATGCCCTTGTTCAGGATGCTGCTTACAATAGTCTTCTGAGAAGTAAACGGCAATTGATCAATTCTAAACTCGCCGATACTCTGCTCAAGGATTTTCCAGAGATTTCTTCCTCAGCTCCTGAGATGCTAGCCCGTTACCTTAATGAGGCAGCTAGGTATCTGGATGCAACCACCTACTGGCTCATGGCGGCGGACAGAGCGATCTCGCGTTTTGCCAACATTGAAGCCGTTTCCCATGCTCGACAGGGCATTGCGGCGCTCGCGATGGTGTCCGAGAGGGAAAATCATGTCGAACTTAACATCGCCCTTCGCATGGCCTTGGTGTCTAGCTATCGAATGGCAGACTGTTATGACGAAGCTCTGGAAGAGCTTAATCATGCTGAAGTGCTGGCCTTAAAGCATTCCCGTTTGGCGGATCTTGCTCGCATTCATCACCTGCGAGGCAACATTTATTTCCCCTTGGGGAGGGTGGATAAATGCCTGGCTCAACACAAAGCTTCATTGCGTTTTTCACAAAAGGCAGCATCCATCGAAGATGAGGCTCGGGCATTTGGAGGAATTGGCGATGGGTACTATATGAGCGGCAGTATTTTAGAGGCTCATGATTATTTTGAACGTTGCATATCTCTGTGTCAAAGGCATGAATTAGACGCCATTGAGATTTCCTATCGACCGATGCGCGCAACGACGCACATGTATTGCCTGCGTTTTGATTCTGCCCTATCGGATTGTCAGGAGGTTTCCAAATTGGTCGACAAAACTGGACGCCTTAGGGGAGAAATCATTGCAAGAAATATTAGCAGTCAAATTCTGCTTGAAAAGCAAGATTACGCTCAAGCCGAAGCAGATGCGAAAGCTGCCCTAGAGCTTGTTGCTAAAACCGGTGCCAAGCGCTTCGTTCCTCTGTTCAATGATGTGCTTGCTCGTGTTAAATACTATCAAGGTGATTCAGCTAGTGCAATCAAATTCCTTGAAGAGAGTTGGGCCACTGCGGAAGAGACTAGTCCAACGTTTGCCGGACCATGGATTTTGGGCGCACTCGCCCTAGTGAGCCCTGATGTTGATAACCGCCAATCCATTTTGATAAAAGGGGAGACTCTGCTGAATCAAGGTTGCGTCGCACACAACTACTTTTGGTTTTACCGTGATGCCATCGAGGTTAGTTTAATGGATGCAAATTGGAGCGGAGCTGAATCTTGGGCTTGCAAGCTAAAGAACTATTTTTGCGGCAAGCCTATGCCATGGGCCGAATTTATTGTTGAGCGAGGCTTTGCATTGGCTGAATGGGGGAGGACTGGCCATTGTCGAGTCCTGATTTCCCAACTGCAAGGATTGTTGGCCTATGCTCAAAAAGTAGGCATGACCGCAGAAACAGTCAAAATCCAGGACGCCCTAAATCATTAACTAGTTTACAATGCCACTGACGAGGCCTGCTAAATACATAGCCTAGGCGGATCTGGCGAGAAAAACAGTTCATCTCACATCAGAGTGGCTTTCGATTACGGCCTATCTGATAAGAGAGCGTAGAAATTGATGATCAGGTAAGCGCATATGCCCCAAAGGACATTGTCTTACCCTAAATTTACTGGTCTTGTCGTTTTTTCGAAATGGGGCCATTGGAGAAACATGTCGCCATCTTGGGCGGTGGTGCCGCTGGCCTCAGTGTCGCCCTTTTTCTGCATGGCCGTCGATCTCAGGATCGTCAAACCATTTTTCGCTGTACGGTGTTTGATGCGAGCCCAAGACTTGGTGGAAACTGTCAAACAGCTTACCTGGGCAATCAAGCCTTCGTGGAACCCTTCGCCGACCTCGGCGTTAACGATTTCAACACCGAGCGCTACAAATTACTGATGGGCGTTCTGGAGAAGCTCGACGGTTTTGGCTATCCGATTCTCCATCGGCCCATCATCGATTCCACTTCCTGGTCAACCTCACCCGGAGCTTCGGGGAACGACCGCATCTGTTACACGGACCGCGACATCAAGGGCCGGCATTGCACGGGGGCGGGAATTTCCGCGTCAATACTGATGAAGATTGTGGATGATTGGGACCGCTTTCAGGCGATTTCAAGGGATGTGATTCACGATCCCCATTATGCACAAATGACCGTTGACGAATTTATTGCCGAAATGGAGTTCAGTCGAGAATTCTGTGAATATAATCTGTTTTCCTGTATTGGTGGAATGTACTTTGTCGATGACCGTTCTCCGAGATCCATGCCCATTCGGGCGATCATGAATTATTACCACCTCCAGAAGGGCGTTGGCTTGAACCCAAAAGTTAATTCTTCTCTGGGGAGTGCTTCCTCCAGCTCCTCGCCCCGTCATTATTTTGTGAATGGTGCTAGTGATTGGATCCGTCAACTGTCGCGTTATCTCCAAGATCAGGGCGTTGAGATGCGGCTTGGTGAGGTGCCCTTGGCCCGTCTGATGGATTGTGGTGGATGGCGTGTCGTTACCAGTGCGAGCCAGCGGACCGGCAGAGAAACTTTTGATTATGTCATCAGTGCTGTCCATGCGGATACAGTACAAAATGTTGTGCAAACGGGTTTGCCAGTCGGGCTGTCTTCACTCTTGGAAAAGTTTAGTTATTCTGAATCTACGGCCATCGTCCATGATGACGCGTCTGTTTTGCCCGACGATCCAAACGCTTGGAGTACTTACAATCTTGCAATTAATAATCCGGCTTGTAGGGATAAATTCCCGTATGTAATCACCTATCTTGAACAAAAGCATCATGGCCAAGATTTGAATTCACCGCCTTTCGTGACCCTGGCTCCCTGTGGGCTGGAGGAGGAAAGCCGCATTTATGAAATGTTGGCTTTGCCGAGTCAGGACAGGGTTAAAGCAACCGTGAAGTTCAGGCACAATCGGCTATCCATGGATTCAGTCAATGCACAAAAATTACTGCGTCACCTACAGGGCCAAAATAATTTCTATGTCACCGGCGGTTGGACCATTGGGGTCGGTCTTCACGAAGAGATCTTGGCCATGTCCCGCGAAGTCGCCCTACGGATGCGTGGCTTCTTCCTGCCAGGCGTCCACGATGAGGGATATCGAGACGATCAGCCCTCATACCTGCCGAAATACATTCGCGATACCTTCGCAGATACCCCTGAGCTGTTCCCGGCAGGGTTCTGGGATTGAGTCTGCCGTCTTCGTTTTCGCACGTCCCCATCGGCCAGCGAAAGGTCACGTCTGAGAATGGAGTTCCCCTCCCAACGCCCTGTGGCCCTGGCCGTTGCCCTGCTCACCGTGTCGGACACGCGCACCTTGTTGGACGACCGCTCTGGCGACTCCCTGCGCCAGCGGTTGGAAGCTGACGGCCACCTCTTGAGGGAGCGGCTCATTGTTCCTGATGATCGCTACCGCATTCGGGCTGAGGTGAGCCGCTGGATCGCCGATCCCGCCGTGCAGGTGGTGATCAGCTGTGGAGGGACCGGCTTGGCTGGCCGAGACGGAACCCCTGAGGCGGTGATGCCCCTGTTGGACAAGGTGATCGAGGGATTTGGCGAGTTGTTTCGCGTTCTTTCTTTTGAAACGATCGGCACAAGCAGTCTCCAGAGCCGCTGCCTGGCGGGGGTGGCCAATGGCACGTTGATTTTTGTGCTGCCGGGCTCCATTGATGCGGTGGACACGGCCTGGGATCGACTCATCGGTGCCCAACTGAATCGGGACACGCGCCCCTGCAATCTGGTGCAGGTGTTGCCGCGGTTGCGCGAATCTCCGGATCGGCCCGCCGGGAGCCCGCCATGATGCGGGGAGGCCCAGTAGGGCGTTCAAGGGTCCCCCCCGACGCCTTCCCGTGGTTGGGCCTAGGTTGAAACACCGACAGTCTCGGTTCTGATGGGGGCTCGCCTTCCCTCGCCCCACCAGCCCCATGGCCGATCCCCTGGATCCCCGCCCCGCTGGCCCTCTGTCCCCGCAAGGTTCTCCCACCCCGGATCCACCACCCTCGCCCGAAGATGCCGTCAAGGGCGGGGGGTGGCCGTTGATCGAGGGCTGGGCCCGGGCCACGCTGGCCCCCACAGGTCCACGCCTCTGGCAGACGCTGACCCACCGAAGCGCTTGCCTGTCGTGCGCCTGGGGCACGGGGGGACAAAACGGAGGCTTCCGCGATGAGCTGGGCGAACCGTTGCAGCGTTGCCTCAAAAGCGTGGAAGCCATCAGCGCGGAGCTTCAGCCCGCCGTGCCGCCAGAGGTGTTCGCAGGTCGGGTCCTGGGCGAGCTGCAATCCCTCACCTCCGCCGCCTGCGATCGTCTGGGCCGGCTGGACCGGCCCCTGATTCGGAGGGCCGGCAGCGACCATTACGCCCCCATCAGCTGGGAGGAGGCCCATGCCCTCACGGCTGACGCGTTTCGCGGACCGCCCCCTGAACGGGTGGCCTCCTACAGCTCCGGACGCTCGTCCAACGAGGCGGCCTACCTGCTGCAACTTCTCCTGCGCGCCCTGGGCTCGAACAACCTGGCCGACTGCTCCGATCTCTGCCATGCCCCCTCCACCGTTGGCTTGAGCGAGGTGTTTGGCAGCGGCACGTCCATGGTGAATCTGGAGAGCTTGCGGCAGGCGGATGGTGTCGTGTTGGTGGGCTCGAACGCGCCGGCCAACCATCCCCGCCTGATGAATGAGCTCATCCGCCTGCGGGAGCGAGGCGGCACGGTGATTGTCATCAATCCTGTGTTGGAAGCGGGCCTGCTCAATTTTGGCTCGCCCGCCTTCCCGATCCGCTCCATGCTGGGAAGTGGCAGCCCGATCGCTTCGCTCTTCCTCCAGCCCATCCCCGGCTCCGATGTGGCGGTGTTTGTCGGTCTTCAAAAGGCGCTGCTGGAGAGCGGTGCCATTGCGTGGGAGCTGGTCAAGGCCCATGCAGATGGTTGGGAGGCGGTGATCGCCCACCTCGAAGCCACAAGTTGGGAGGCGATTACCACCTGCTGCGGCCTCAGCCGGGAGGAGCTGGAGCACACCGCCAGCCGCCTGGCGGCCTGCCGTGCCGTGGTATTTGCCTGGGCGATGGGCATCACCCACCACGCCAACGGCACGAGCAACGTGCGGGCCATCGCCAACACGGCCGTGCTCTCGGGAAACGTGGCTAAGCCCGGCGCTGGCACCATGCCCATCCGCGGCCACTCCAATGTGCAGGGGTTTGGGTCCATGGGGGTGACGGTGCGTCTGCGGGAATCCATGCGATTGGCCCTGGAGCACCTGCTGGGCAAGTCCCTCAGCCGCACGCCGGGCTACGACACCCGGGCCCTGATCGATGCGGCCGATCGGGGACGGGTGGACACCTTGTTGTGCTTGGGCGGCAACCTCTATGGCGCCAATCCTGACAGTGGCCAGGCCGGGCGCGCCCTGGCCAAGATCGACACGATTGTGTATCTGGCCACCAAGCCCAACACCGGCCATTTTCATGGCCTGGCGGCCCGCCAAACGCTCCTGCTGCCGATGTTCAATCGCTTCGAAATGCCCCACCGCACCACGGTGGAATCGGGCAACAACTGGGTGCGGCTCAATGAACCCGGCACCACCCACCTGGTAGGTAGCCAGTTGGTCAGCGAGGTGGCCTTCCTCGCCGAGCTGGCCCACCGACTCCATGGCGATACGCCCATTGAGTGGCGCCGCCTGCAGGATCCCACCTACGTGCGGGAGTTGATCGCCCGCACGGTGCCTGGCTATGGGCCCATCGCGGACATCGATCGCAGCCACGGGGAATTCGAGGTGCAAGGGCGGGTGTTCCATGGGCCTCGTTTCGCTACGGCCACGGGCCGGGCCCAATTGACCATTACGCCCCTGCCGGAGTTGACCTTGCCCAATCCCGAGCATTTCGGCGGCCTGGCTCCCGGCGAGCGGGGGCTGGTGCTCAGCCTGATGACCGCCCGGAGCTACGGCCAACACAACACGGTGGTTTATAAGGAGGCTGACAGGTATCGCGGCATGCCCCACCGTCAAACGATCCTGATGAATCCCGAGGATTTGGTGGCCAGTGGCTTGCGGGCCCACGAGCGCGTGACCGTGCAAGGGGAGGCCGGTACGTTGGAGGGAATCGAGGTGATCCCGGGCTCCATCCGCCAAGGCGCGGCGCTGATGTTCTACCCGGAGGCCAATGTGCTGATGCGGCCCAGAATGGATAGGGAGAGTGGAACGCCGGCCTTCAAGCGGGTGCCGGTGTTGGTGCGGGGGTTAGGGCTATCTCAGCAAATGTCTTCCAGACCGCTGGAGCAAGCAAGGCTCATGACAAGTTGAGAGTTCCCTGAGCCAGAGGACTGTGGTCGCTAAAGGCAAGCCGTGCAAAGCGGGAAAAAACTACGGATTGCTCAGACTCCCCAAGACCTTGCTTCCTGCCTTGCCAAAGTGGTCCAGACCCTCCTGTTGAATAAAGCATGCTATTTCAGGGCTGAGACATGATAGATATCTGTTAATGTGCATCATTTTGCAATGATCTATCGGCGCCAGGTTCACTCTAGAGATGGTTTGGTATCAACATGTTCTCCTCTCCTCTCAAAGGTTGACAGGTGCAGGCCATCTGCATAAGGTTCTTTTACGAATTGGTCTTGCACCCCCATGGTGCCAACAAAAAATCTGTCCCATTGTAATGAGTGTTGTGATTCGTCGCCTACAAGACGTTGTGCCACGCGGATGGCTAGCAGTCTTTCGTCAAAACGAGGGATGATCTTGTGATGCCTCAGTAAACTGTTACCATCCTCCTGTCCTGATCTATCTTCACATCCGCGATCGAGGCCAGGTTCGTCAGGGCAGCTTCTAAAATGTCTCTAATCTCCAACAAATGGAATCAAACTGTTCTGCCAATGACGCTCTAAATGCTAATGAGTCAGGCCCTCTACAGCCTAAAATAATCTATTCTGATGCTTATGATATAAGTCTTTATGGCATAGAGCGGCTTCACCCATTTGATTCACACAAATATAGTCAAACTTGGATGGCTCTCAGGGATCGATTCGGTGCAGATCTGGTCAGGCTGCAGCTTTCGCCAGATGCACCCGTTTCTCGGGATGAGTTGCTGAGAGTACATTCCGCAAATTATCTAGATCAATTGGAGAGTAAGTCTACAAGTTCAGCCACAATTGCGAGAGCACTGCAACTGCCACTACTGTCATTTCTACCTTCGAGTCTATTGTCAAAAGCCATCCTAAATCCCATGAAGTGGGCCACGGCAGGGACAATTTTGGCTGCTAGGGAGGCTCTGTTGTGCCATATGGCATTTAATCTGTCAGGGGGATATCACCACGCAGAAGAAGAGCAAGGCGACGGATTCTGTATATACTCAGATGTGGCTGTAGCTATCTCAGCGCTACGTTTTGAGGAACAGCTTCATTCTGGTGACCAGATTGTGATCATTGATCTTGATGCACACCAAGGCAATGGCTTGGAGCGTATCTATATGAATGATGCCTCTGTTCATTTCTTTGACTTGTACAATGCAGATATATATCCAGAGGATGATTTTGCTAAAACACGTATTAATTGTAATTTGCCGATAGTATCTGGCACCGATGGTTATGCCTACTTACAGATCGTCGAGGATCAACTGGAACCTTTTCTTGACCGCCTCTATCCCATCCCAAAACTGGCTTTTTACCTGGCCGGTACAGATGTTTATGAAAAAGATCCTTTGGGTGATCTCAAGCTATCTAGCGATCAGATCTTGCGCCGAGATCTGTTTGTTGTCAGCATGCTACGTCGGCATGGCATTCCTTTGGTTATGTTGTTAAGCGGTGGATATACGAGGCAAAGCTATCAAATAGTTTCTCAAAGTATAGGCAATATAATCGCTTCCCTTGGCTGGCTAAATAACTATAAGGCTGCCAGAAAATGATGATATAGCCTATCTTTAAATCCGGTTCGCAAGCCTGATCTGGACATCTCGGAGTGGGTTGACACCTATGGCAAAGATCGAACAGAAATCTGTTATTGGGTCAAGTAGGCCGCTTACAAATGCTGTCTTTGTGTGTGATCATTGTATAGAGCTTGAAACACCAGGCCAACCGATTGACCCCATGCCGAGAGCTTCATGCGGCCTGGGTGTTTGAGCAGCATCATCCACCACCCGTTGCCGCCGATTGCGGCGGTGGACTTCCCAGGAGTGTGTGGAAGACTTCCCGTGCAATGAAGCATTTGAGGCAGCGGAGAATCTCGGCTTTCGAGAATCCTTCTCCAGTCCGCCGAGCCGCGTAACTCTAGTTGGACCAAGCCGCTACGCGGCAGATTAAAAAGAAGTAGGCATAGTCATTCGCCTCGTCTCAGATCCATGTATCCTCAAAATTTTAGCATGATTTAAACGAGATTGCTTGCACCAGGCATCTCCTTCCACTGAAGGGTC